>JAPKEJ010000104.1 GCA_028822155.1 Porticoccaceae bacterium | reverse complement strand
TATAACTCCAAAACTTTTTACGACCCAACAAATCCAGACTTTTCATAAAAGTTTATGTTAGAAAAAAAGGGCTACTTTAGTAGCCCTTTTTTGTGTCAGTTTGGAAATAGTAAAACAACAGTTTTGGATATTTTTTCTTCAGCGATAGAACTAATGAATGAAAGGCTTGAGTTTTTATCTTTCAGGCGTGATCATTTGGTATAGCCATCATTTAATAACATAGAGCCCTTAATGCAAATTCATCAGTTATATACCCAAAGTGTTTTAAGAAACTTTACCTATCTTATAGAGCTTGGCGATGGCAGCGCTATTGTCATAGACCCATGGGAAGAAGAGGGCATCACTAAGTTTTTAGCGGACAAAGACCTAACCTTGATGGCGATTATAAATACCCATGAGCACTGGGATCACACCCAGGGCAACAACGGGCTAATTGCTAGACATGGCTGCGAAGTCTGGGCGCACACCAATGGTGAGGGCAAGATACCAGGTCTTACACGAATGTTGGTCGCCGGTGAAATTATTAATTTAGAGAGTAATGTTCAGATTAAAGTATTAGATACGCCAGGTCATACCTTTGCTCACCTCTGCTTTTTACTCATAGAGGGCGGCACGGCTAAGGCAGTGTTCACCGGTGACACACTATTCAACGCGGGTGTTGGAAACTGCGGTAATGGCGGTGATGCTGCTGTGCTTTACCAAACTGTTTCAGAGCAATTTCACACTCTTGATGACAGTGTTGTTGTATACCCTGGCCACGAATACTTAGAAAACAATCTACGCTTTACCTTAAGTTTAGAGCCTAAAAATACCGAGGCACAAGACTGGCTAGCTAAGGCGGTTCAAGCCAATCCAGAGACCAATCCCTTAAATACAACAGTAGGCGATGAACGTAAGTTCAATGCCTTTTTTAGGCTAGATAATAAAACCATACGAGAAGCTGTTGATTGCAGTGACTCCAGTGACAAAGATGTTTTTGTTGCACTACGTTCTCGCCGCGACAATTGGTAGTTTGTGATTTAAAATGCTTCACTAAGGAAGTCAGTGAAGACTTTATTGGATTAAATTGATGATTTGGAATTATAAATGACTGTTCGCACTCGAATAGCACCTTCGCCTACGGGCGACCCTCATGTTGGTACTGCGTATGTGGCGCTATTTAATATGGCCTTTGCCCATAGTCAGGGTGGTGAGTTTTTATTACGGATTGAAGACACTGATCAGGCTCGGTCCACGCCTGAGTCTGAGAAAGCTATTCTGGATGCTTTGCATTGGCTTGGCCTAGAGTGGGATGAAGGCCCTGATAATGGAGGTCCTAAAGGCCCGTACCGTCAAAGTGAGCGCTCTGATATTTACCGTGCGCATGCAGATCAGCTTCTTGACAGCGGTCATGCGTTCAGGTGTTTTTGTTCATCAGAGCGGTTAGATGAATTACGACTGCAACAAATGGAAGAAAAGCAGCCTGTTGGCTATGACGGCCACTGCCAAAAGCTTAGTGAAGACGAAGTTGCCGTGCGTGTTGCCGATAAAGAGTCTCATGTAGTGCGCATGCAGGTGCCACGAAAAGGGCAGTGTACCTTCAATGATATGTTGCGCGGAGAGATAACCATAGATTGGTCTCAAGTCGACTTGCAGGTGCTATTAAAGGCCGATGGCATGCCTACCTATCATCTGGCCAATGTGGTTGATGACCACCTTATGGAAATTAGCCACGTTATTCGTGGTGAAGAATGGATCAACTCGGCCCCCAAACATATTTTGCTATACCAATACTTTGGCTGGGAGGCACCCGTCTTTTGTCATTTACCGTTACTACGCAATGTCGACAAAAGTAAGCTGTCAAAACGTAAGAACCCAACAAGTATTCTGTTTTATCAGCGTATGGGTTATTTACCAGAGGCGTTACTTAACTACCTAGGCCGCATGGGCTGGTCAATGCCTGACGAGCGTGAGAAATTTACGCTTGCCCAAATGCTTGAAGTCTTTGATATACAGCGAGTCTCGTTAGGTGGTCCCGTATTTGATGTAGAAAAACTTAGCTGGCTCAATGGAATGTGGATTCGCGAAGAATTAAGCGATGAACAGCTCGCAGATCGTCTTCAAGATTGGGCTCTTAACCGTGACGCTCTAATGGCCTTTATCCCCTTTGCTAAGCAGCGCATGGAAACCTTGTCAGATATAGCCCCCCTGGGTAATTACCTAGTGTCAGGTATGCTGCCTATTACTGCTGATCAACTCACGTCCGCCGGTATTGAGGAAGATGCGCTAATGGAGGTGCTGCAGTTCTCATTGTGGCGACTTGAGGCCGTACAGA
>JAPKEJ010000103.1 GCA_028822155.1 Porticoccaceae bacterium | reverse complement strand
CTGTTATCTCGCTTTAGCCTTTTAAGTGCTTAAGTAACGAAATATGGTCGGGGCCAATACCGCAACAACCACCAATCATAGTGGCACCCAACTGCTTCCATTGCTGTGCAAATACAAGGTAGTCTTGAGGGGTCAAATCCTCTCTCATAGAAGAGTAGCCGTCATTGGCGTCGATAGTATTCGTAACAGGTCGGAAGCCATTCGCATACACACCAATATCTTTGCCGCTTGGCAATATCTCAGCAGCTAATGTAATGGCTTCAGCCATAACTTCAGGCTGGCTGCAGTTAAATAAAATAGCATCAACACCCTGAAAATCAATGGCATTTAAGGCTTCTTCAAGTGATTCACCTGACCTCAGGGTTGACCGTTTGCACGATGCACCCAGATCTTCGAGCGTCATACTAATCCACAGTGGTTGCCCGCAATCGCCGAACACAGATTGAATAGCCGCCACTTCAGCAATACTTGATTGTGTTTCCGCTAAAACAATATCGCTGTATGGCAAAAGATTCTGCTTAAAGATCTCTAGAATGGCAACGGCGTCATCATGAATAAAATCGTCAGGCTTGTAGGAACCCAATACTGGGGGGATGCCTGCGGCTACTAATACAGTGCTACCTGAAGCTTGTTTAACTTGTTGAGCTAACTGGCCGGACAATCGAATTAACTCAGCACCACGTTCAAAAAATCGATCCTCGCCTATATGAAAAGGTACCACCGAGTAAGAGTTAGTGGTTATCACTTGAGAGCCCGCATTCACAAAAGCCTGATGAGCAACTGTCACCGCAGAAGGGTCCTCCATCAGCGCTAGAGCAGACCACTCAGGCTGCTGAAATGGCGCACCAATCTCTTTTAAGTATCGCCCAATACCACCGTCTAAGATTTTCATATAAAAATCACCATTGTCTCGATTGATCATATTTTGCGGATGGTGTCACAACCAATATAAGAAAACTACTTCTGTTAACAATAAATCTTTCTCATTGTGTGGCCAAGTGCATTCAATTGAAAGTTTCTGAAAAAAACCCTTGAATAGCACAGTTTATCTTTTTTTGTTGGAGGCGGCGGAATGGAAGGCTACATTTGGTCATATCTTGTTTGAGATGCTATGTTGTCTAACAAGATTAATCCTCGAGAGACCAAATGCTGCGTAGTAGATTTTTAGTGCACTAAGTAAAGAAACTGCAACGAGTCTTAACTGATAATTAAATAACATAAACATTCGAGACTTTGCCATGAAAATAATCAAAATCACGGTAGCCATTATCGTCATCCTACTACTTTGTGCCGGAATTTTTCTTTTTAAAGGTGAATTGCCGCAAGAAGAAATAGACGCGAAATATACGGGTGAAACGTCACAATTCTTTACGATGGAGAACGGGGCTCGCATACACTTTCGAGACGAAGGAAACCCCAATGGTCCAGCGGTCGTTTTAGTCCATGGATCTAATGCTTCGCTGCATACATGGGAACCTTGGGTGGAAATTCTCGGTGAGAGCTATCGCATTATTACGATGGACCTTCCCGCGCATGGATTAACCGGGGCTGTGCCCGACAAGCGTTATGGTTCTCCCGCACAATTGAGAACCGTAGATGCTGTAGTACGTCATGTGGGACTAGATAAGTTTACTCTAGGGGGTAATTCCATGGGCGGCGGTGTTACTTGGCGCTATACCCTTGCTCACCCAGAAAAAGTAGAGGCCATGCTGCTAATTGATTCCTCAGGTTTGCCCCAATTTAGACAACAGCTAGAGGCAAAGGCTAATCAATTGGATCAAGGGACAAAAGAGGCGCCAGTGTTTTTTAGCTTAATGCGTAAGCCTTGGTTTCGTGCCATTGCCAAATATATCGATCCTTATTGGATGACTAAACAAGGTGTCAATTCTGCCTATAACCACTCGCCTGTGGTTACCGAAGAACTCATTCAAAGGTACTATGAATTAGCACTGCGTGGTGGAAGCCGAGATGCCACCTTAAGTCGCTTTAGTACTTATAACACAACTGAAGAGCCGGTCGATACCGCCAGATTTAATGCACCAGCACTTATTATGTGGGGAAGAGAGGACTCATTAATACCCGTCGATGTGGCTGACCTATTCAATGATGCCTTGGAGCAGTCATCACTGGTGATCTATGACGACGTTGGGCATATTCCAATGGAAGAAATTCCTAACCGATCAGCAGAGGATGTGTCGAAATTTTTATTCGAGGTCTATGGTGCTAATTGAGGCGGCTTATAGAGGAAGTGCAGAAGCTTTAAAAAGAAAAACCCCTTATACGACAAGGGGTTATCTATAGTTGGTGGAGGCGGCGGG
>JAPKEJ010000056.1 GCA_028822155.1 Porticoccaceae bacterium | reverse complement strand
ATCATCACCATTAAGCACACCATCACCATCAATATCCGGATCTGTATTGTCACCAACACCATTACCGTCAGTATCTAATGTCTCTGTCGCATCTTCCGGGAAAGCATCGGCATTATCACCCACACCATCGCCATCTGTATCGGCAGATTCAGAGCTATCGTTCGGCGCCCAATCAGAATTATCTCCAACGCCATCATTGTCAGAATCTGTAGTTTCTAGGTTATCTAATGGGAATGCATCACTACTGTCAGCAACGCCATCATTGTCATCATCGTCATCACAGGCATCGCCGGCTAAATCACCATCGGTATCAATCTGATTTTGGTTGGCCGTGTCTGGACAATTATCGATGTAATCTTCAATACCGTCGCTGTCGCGGTCAGCTATGAACTTCAAATCTACGGTAGAGATATTGCTGTCATCTAATCCATCATTAACCTTAAAGGAGAAAGAGTCGTTGGTGGAATTTTGACCATCATGGATGTAGGTGACATTTGGTTGTATCTTACTCCCCGCTAGCCGTTCACTAAAAGAAACATCAACTACTTTAAAGCCAGTATAACCGTCTGCCAAATACACCCGCTTGTTGTCAGATGACATATCTATACGCCAAGTATCTCTCGACGCGAGGGTAGATCGAACCTGGACGGGATTAGACGCGTCAGTTACATCAATCGTTCTTAAGAGGCCTGAGTTGTCTGTCGTATAGATATTTTTCCCGTCGCCAGACATGGCCAAGGCAAACATAAATTCTTCGTCAGAAGCAATAGAACCCATCATCTGCGGCTGCGATGAATCATTAACATCCACAATCTGCATGCCGCTAGATCCATTTGCAAGGTAGGCAGTCGAATCATCAAAAGATAGCCTGATGCTACGGGCAGTTCCTTCCGTTTCAAAGCTGGTGATAGGCACCGGCGAAGCCAAGTCAGTCACATCAAAGACCTGCATATAAGCGCCACTGGCGAGGTAAACAGTTTTATCATCGCTGGATAGCGAAATCCCCCACGCATAGTCATCAGTGCCTACCGAATTTTTAAGCACGGGATTAACAGGATCACTTACATCTACGACTAGGAAAAAATTGTACGCAGCAACGAAAAGGGTATTACCGTCACTAGATATTTCCATATCTAATGGATAAGCAGCGTCCTCACGCGGCAAGATGCTCAACAGAACGGGTTTTGTCGGATCACTAACATCAAATATCATTACCCCATATTCGACCGAGGCAATATAGGCAGTTTGATCATTAGCTGATAGTGCAACGTTATATATGGCTCCGCCGCTAATAACAGAAGCACCTGCAATAGTCGGCTTTTCAGGGTTACTAATATCTAGAATTTTTAGCCCGTCGGTATAATCTGCCAAGAATGCATATTTATCATCACTGGACACTGCCACACCTCGCACGCCGCCATCCCCACCTAAGAAAATATCGCCAATGACGCCTTTATTACCGGCATAGGCTAAAACAGATCCGTGTAACGGAGCAGTTTCAAGGATATAAGACAGAGGGTCATCATCTGCATCAGTCGCAGAAAGCTCAAAGTCAGATGACTGTGCCTGCTCTAATTCGGCACTTAGCCCCTCAATGGCAACCGGCGCCTGATTAGGATAGCTACCGACGTTCACTGCGACAGACCCAGATGTGCCACGATCTAATGTATGAGTAAAAAGAACTCTAGTATTAGCAGCTATGACAAAGTCAGCGAAGTCCCAGCCGTTATTTGTTCCCCCGGCATTGGTATCAGACATTTTTAACGTATAACGGCCATCGGCAATGCAAACAAGATCATTATATGGCGCCCCGCCGAACAATTGCTGTGCGCCCGAAGAGTCTTCCAATTCCCAGCTTACCTCACTTCCATTTTCTCCCTGACTGACATCAATGATGTAAACATTCAGAGCGCAATCAAGTATGGCTTTATTGGCATCATCGATCAAAGCCTGTAAATCGGTAATACGAACCTCTCCATAAGTCAGATTTAATGACATTTGGATCATGCCTTGATACAGACCTATGTTACTCGAATCAACATTTACAAGACCAAGCACTTGATCTAAGTCTTCTACTGTAATAGATACTGCATCTCCAGTTTGTACAGCCGCCACAATCTCATTAAGTGACGCATTATTTTTGTTCACTGCATCGCAGCCAACCACTGGAATAACCAAATTAGTACCGGTAGAAATGGGGTCACCTGGCCAGCCCAATTTATCAGCACAATAACTAATATAATCTAGCGCTCTGTTAGTCAAAAATGAGTCGTCAGCTAGGACCGGCTTGTCGCCCAAAAAACTCAGAGCCACAAGTTGATTATACGCAAATGCACTAGCACCTATTGAGCTAACGCTAGCCCCTATAGTTGCCTTAGTGATATTGCTCCGAACAAAGGCATAGTCGCCAATACTTGTTACTGTATTCGGCACAGACAGAAGTGTCGCGGTACTCTCGGCAAATGCTGCACTGCTGATTGCCGTTACAGGAAACCCGTTAATAACCGATGGAATAACCAAGCTAGTTGGGCATGTTGACAAGCATCCAGTGATAGATACATTGCCATCGTTACCACTGATGTATGTCCACGTACCATCATTTTTGAACTCTGTTGCAAACAGGACATCTACTACTGCGACATTACTCAATAAATCCCCATCCGATACTCTGAAAGTGAAACTATCTGAGTAGCCCTCTGGAACAAATGCCTCTGCAGAGCTTTTAAACACCACGCCTTGAGGTAAGGTATCTCCAGATTGATATGTCTTAACCTCAAGTCGAAGAATCTTGATGCCGCCATTTCCAGTGGCAACAAATACCGAATTTCCGTCACTACCTGCCGCAACGGCATAGGATACTTCGTCCAATCTAATATCGGCCAAAGATTTGACTGCCCCAGGAGTTCGTATGTCTAGAACCCTGAGCCCTGAACCGTCAGCAACATATATTTTTTCGTCGTCATTAGACACATCGATTTTATAGCTTGATCCATCAGTATCGTAGGAACCAAGTAACTCAGGGACCCCAGGTTCGGTCACGTCAAAGATCAGTACGCCTGAGTTAAAATCAGCAACGTAAGCCTTATTACCGCTGTTGGACAAGGCTACACCTGATGAAAATCCAGCAGTGCTAACTGTTGCTAAAGAAATTGGATTACTGAGATTCTCAACGTCCACTACCACCAACCCACTCGTCTGGTCAGCTATGTAAACGTATTTCCCATCTTGGGACACATCAATATCGTAGACAGCAGTATATGTCTCCACCAACGACGAGACCAAAATTGGACTACTGGCGTTACTAACATCGACAATTTGTAACCCTCCACCATTGTCAGCAACAAATGCTGTATTACCATCAGCAGAAATAACGACGTCTTGAGAGGAGCCAGGAGTATTGTAACTACCTAACAAAGAAGGAGAAGATAGGTTACTAACATCCACCAATTGAAGTCCAGTTTGAGCATTGGCCAAGTAGACCGTCTTATTGTCAGAAGAAATTGCTATGCCACGCGCCGTGCCGGCAGCAGTGTCAATTACCCCTAATTGAACGGGATCGCTTGGATTAGTAACGTCAAGGATTCGCAAGCCAGCGTTATAGTCCGCAACAAATAGAGTATTACCATCAGCAGACAAAGCAACATCTCTTGCCTGGCCGTTGGAAGTGCTTGTGCCTGATAAAGTACTGACCAAGTTAGCGCCAATTAGATCGCCGTCAGTTGGAGAGTCAACTAATTCATAGGTTAACGGCAGTCGTTCTGGATCTAGCCCCTCAAGTGTTAACTCTATGACTTGTGTCGCCGTCGTCGCGGACTGCGGAAACGCAATTGGCGCCGTATTAGACCACTCTCCATCTGTAGCAATCTCTAGCGCTAGATAATCAATACTACCGCCATCAAGATCGTAGGCATCAAATACCGTTAGGGTCCAATCGCCTTGACTTGATTGCTCATTAAAAATTGAAAGCGCGCCCGATTGGGGCCTTATGACACCCGACACGCTTGGTGCAATCACCGAGCACACAAGTTCCGAACCTTCGTCATCAAAGACAACATCGATATCGTCATCACCACCACAGGGCCCTGTTAACAGATCAACCGAAACCCCCGCAGGAGAAGTTAAAGTGACCGTAAGGTCTTGAGGCCAAGTGTGGGAAATACCAAGATAGACATTAACATCTGTAATACGCAAATTTTCGTCAACAGTCAGCACTGAGGTAACCGTGGTATCTGGCACATTGGCAATTGCCTTGGGCAAATCAACCGCACCTATCTGATCAGGCGTGATAAAGCTATAGGCTGCATTTGGCGTACCACTACCACAGAAATTACTAGGCGCCACTCTCCAATAGTAGACAGTTTTACCTGTAAGCCCCTTTACAACCGAAGAGTTGGTCGAGACCGTTCTTGTTAGGCGAATATCGTTGAAATCCTTGTCAAGAGCGATTTCAAGAACGTAGTTATCGGCATTTTCTTGAGCCTCCCACTGGAGGGTCGTTAACAATCGCTCAATCGTCACCCCATCCGCTGGAGCTGATAGATTAAGGACTTCAAAATCGGGTGAGAAATTCTTTATGTTGTAGGTAACTTTCTGCGTTCTTTCTGGCGAAGTTGCTAAGACATCTACAGAATAGGTACCAGCTGGCAAGTCTCCAGCCGCTGAAAAAGTAACATCAACAGATGTATTAGTGGTTGTGGCACTTGTTGGGTCAAATGCGACTGCTAACCCACTGGGTCCATTCTCCGCTGAGAATAGAGCGACATCAGTATACTTAGTTGCCGTTTCATAAATAATCGGCGACACAATACTGTTGTTTTGGCAAACGTTATAGTCCAACTGATTGACGGTAAGAACAATATCATCCCGAGTAACACCAAAATCTTGCGTGTTAATCGCATAAAAAATATTGCCTACAGCCGCAACACGAATACGGGCTGTACTCGTTACAACGTCGGGCATCGTAATCTCATGACTACCATCATTAACGGTGTTTTCCGCAAGAGAATAGGGGTAAGTTAGTCCGCTATCAGTGGACATTGTAATATCCACATTGGAAACTGATATTGGCGCTTCGTCAGTGCCAGCCACATTCCAATTAACCATTCGAGGAGAATCAGCAATATAGACATTAGCCAACCCCTGAGAGGTAACCGAGAAAGCACCGACAACCGTGTCGTCGCCGTCGTTGTCTACCACGGTAACTTTCATGTCTGTATAAGCAACGCCGCCACCGCCAGAGGAGTTGTCACGTGCGGTAAAAGAAAAATTAAACTCTCGAGGCACTGTCGACAAGGTTTCCCATGGCGACCCAATGTACGGATCGTCCAAAGTAAGATTTCCTGAAATTACACTGGAAAGAAGGGGAAAATAGCGCACAGGCTCTTGACTTGGTAACAAAGATCGAAAGTTTGCTCCTTGAGTATTCGTTGGCCCAAACGTACTACTTGGAACCAAGCCGTCATCTTTTTGTTCCCATGTGTAAGTCAGAATATCCGAAGCATCAGCGTCGCTTGCAGAACCCGTTAGCACAAAAGGTGTACCTACAGGGATGGTGTAGTCACTTACAGCATCTACTGTTGGGACATTGTTCTCGATAACCGTCTTAACATGACAAGACTGACTCTTTAGGTATGCCAAGCTCTGCACAATACTAACATTGTGATAGTAGTCGTCAGCATAGAAGGCCATGTCGTCCGAACCTGTACCAGCATAACTCATGATAGTACTTCCGCTGGCCGGCTCTACGTTTACGCCAGTACCCTCGCTAGAAAATGAGAAAGTATGATTCGCACCAATTTGATGTCCCATTTCATGGGCTACAAGATTCGCAAATGAGCCTCCTCTAGGGTTCCCTGAGGCTGACCATCCACTACCTTTATAAGCGACATTGCAAACAGCCCCGATGGCCCCGGCATTACCCCCACCACCTGTACCGCTAAATAAGTGGCCAATATCATAATTGGCACTACCAATCACTGAATCTATTGTCGCCTGCAGCGGAGCATTCGTATTACCGTCAATTGTATCTTCGAACGGATCCGTGTTTGAGTCGGTGTATATAATCTCGTCGTTATTATCGACAAGCTCTAATTTGATGCCAATATCCGTTTCAAATATAAAGTTAAGACTTGTTAATGTCGTATTAATTGCCGACAGAGCGGCCACTTTAGTGCCACCATGATATGACGTGTATTGACCATTAACGGCAACAGCAAGCCGGTACTTGGTCAAGGCACTTTCATCAGACCATTGGGTCAAGCTCGACATTTCTCCAGCAAGATTAACCCTACTTTTTGGCTTTAGTCCTGCCGTCAAAGGCTCCGGTGTCGAACAACTGAATGGTTCTTTCGACCTAGTCATATCTAATTTTGTGTAGGCAATGTACCTATTATCAGCTTTCGATATTTTCCTAATCGTAGTTCTAATATTTAAAGCTGAATCAATAATCGTTGCTTCAAGCCCAGAAGGAGAGTTACTGAAGTACATCCTGACCGCTGGCTGATCTAGAGAAAATCCTCGGTAAGATTTAATATCAGGAAATTTAGCCGCCAAAACTGGTGAAAAATTTGATTTCTCTACAACTTGAAAACGAAGCATTTTGCCGTCGGTATTCGGCAAATAAACAACAGTATTAACTGCCCCCTCTCCTATCGTGCTATCGAGAGATTTCCTTAACGCTCCCTCATTAAGAGATAAAATTATAGAGGTAGGAAGATCTGCATCAAACGAAGAAACAGCAAGGTTATCAGACGCCTTACCATGAAAACTCCAGTAGCCCTCAACGCCGTTTTTGTCAATATCCGTGCGATCTAAGCCACTAGCGAATCCATTTGAAGACAGCAAAAATAGCATTGCCAAACTAGTACACAGACGATTCAAAATACTCATACTTTTAACTCTACGTTATTAATTATTATTATTTATAGCCTTATTATTATGTAGCATAAAAGGCGACGATGCGAGCCTACAATATAGTCTTTTTCACACCATACCTATCGGCATAAATTTTTTATAATTTCCCCACTACACCGTAGCTTACGGTTCCTTACAGTCAACCGATCTATCGGCTGTATTCACTAAAAAGCGCTTAGGAAAAGTCCTACCAAAAGAGAAGCCAGAACGTATCAAGTAGGTATTATAGAAAAAGCCACCTAGACAGCTTTTTAATGAATATAAAATCAATAGATTAGGTATCTATTAATCAAACGCGTGTCGCAAAACGATGGTTTCAATACGATCTGGACCCGTTGAGACCACATCGACAGGCGCTCCTGTTAACTCTTCAATACGCAGAATATACGCACGAGCCGCCTCAGGCAGATCTTCAAGATATTGCGCGCCGACCGTTATATCTGACCAACCCGGCATAGACTCGTAAATAGGCGTAATGGATTCAAAGTCATCAGCATGCATGGGCATGCCAGCATCAGTCCCGTCAGCATTTTGATAGCCAATACAGATCTTAATTTCATCGAGGCCATCGAGCACATCAAGCTTAGTAAGGCATATACCTGACATACTGTTAATGCGCACAGCTTGACGGAGTGCTACGGCATCAAACCAGCCACAGCGTCGTTCACGGCCGGTAGTAGTGCCAAATTCGTGACCTTTTTCGCCGAGATACCGACCAATCTCGCCCTTTAACTCGGTGGGAAAAGGCCCGGAGCCTACTCGAGTCGTATAAGCCTTGGTAATACCTAGCACGTAATCGAGATAAAGCGGACCAAAGCCGGTACCTGTCGCTGTACCGCCAGCAGTGGTGTTAGATGAAGTAACAAACGGGTAGGTACCATGATCAATATCCAACAAAGACCCTTGAGCACCTTCAAAGAGAATGTTTTCTCCGGCTTCACGAGCATCATGCAAAATTTTAGTCACATCCGCTTTCATTGGCAGCAAGGCTTCCGCCCACTCTTTAGCTAAAGCCAATGTTTGATCAAAATCTACTGGCTGCGCTTTGTAGTATTGAGTCAAGGCGAAATTATGATATTCAAGGACTTCTTTTAGCTTCTCTGCGAATCGCTCCATGTTGGCCATATCGCCAAGTCGCAAGCCACGTCGTGCTACCTTATCTTCATATGCAGGGCCAATGCCACGGCCAGTAGTACCAATTTTGGCATTACCTCGCTGTGCCTCTCGTGCGTTATCTAGGGCTATGTGATAAGGCAATATTAGAGGGCAAGAACCAGACACTCTAAGGCGGCCACGCACCTCAATGCCACGCTCTTCGAGCATACCAATTTCTTTAAGCAATGCATCTGGCGCAACCACCACACCGTTGCCAATAACACAGGTTACATGATGTCTTAAAATACCCGAAGGAACCAAATGTAAGGCCGTTTTCTTGCCATCAATTACCAAGGTATGACCCGCATTATGTCCGCCTTGAAAACGGGCAACCAAAGACGCTTTGTCAGTTAATAAGTCGACGATCTTTCCCTTACCTTCGTCCCCCCACTGGGAACCAAGAATCACTACATTTCTACCCATAAGATTTCTTTCTCTACTGAATTAGACAAGCCCATCAATCAGACTAGGTTATACTTTTAATTACATATTGTCCGTCAACCTTTATCAATTGACGATCACACTTTAGCTCTACAAGGTCAACTATCTGGTCCTGAAAACCCTGTACCACCCGATTACCCTGACTACGCAAAATAGCAACCTGATGATGACATTCTGCATCCGACGTATAGGGAACAAAAATACCTACTACTACACTACCAGAACGCTGACTCTGAGATACTAGAGACTTAAGATCAAAAGCAAAACCAGTAGCAGGTCGCGCGCGACCAAAGGCTTCACCCACATGATCGTAACGTCCACCATTACCCAGTGCTTTGCCGTAACCCTGGACATATCCTGCGAAAACAATGCCAGTATGGTAGTGATATCCCGGCAGTTCACCTAAATCGATATGAATAGACACCCCAGCTTTGGCAATAGCCTCTGCAGTTTTTTCCAACTCATTGATGGCCTGCATTACCGCGATCGGAGCACCTTTTAAAGCTTTTTTGGCCGCATTTAAGACTTCAATACTGCCGGCCAAGTTAGGTAGGGCATTGAGCCAACCACCCAGTTTCGGATCACTAATATTAAGGTTAATCCAATCTCTTAATTCCGCTGATGCTTTGCGCTGTAATAATTCAAATAGCTGACTTTCGCTTTCTTCATTTAAATTAGACTCTGCCAACAGACCGCGGAAGATATCCACATGACCCAAGTCAAGATGCACCTGGTTGACACCAGCGGTCTTCAACGTCTGTAGGAAAAGCTCAATAACTTCGATATCGGCAGACAATGCCGCTTCGCCAAATAATTCTACGCCAATTGAAATAGGTGTTCTAGATTCCAAAGGTCCTCGCGGGCGAGTATGTAGCACTGTGCCAGCGTAGCAAAGGCGACTAGGTCCTTGGCGACGTAAACTGTGCGCATCCATTCGGGCGGTTTGGGGCGTTATGTCTGCGCGAATGCCCATCAAACGGCCACTAAGTTGGTCCGTCACACGAAAAGTCATCAAGTCCAGATCTGACCCCGAACCACTAAGTAGTGACTCAGTAAACTCAATCATGGGAGGAATAACTAGATCATATCCCCAGATGTGATACAGGTCGAGAAGCTGCCGCCGCAAGTGCTCGACAACCTGTGCTTGCTCGGGCAGCACTTCGTCAACGCCATCCGGCAACAACCAACGATCTACATTTGACACATCAACCCCATAAAATTTCGCGATTCTTTAACTTAACGCCAAAAAAACAATAACAACAAGCCTAACAACATACTGCAGAGACCAATCAAACGCATCGCACTTTCGTCGACTTTACCCAACGTTTTAGCCATATTACGCCATCGTTTTGGCGCCAAAAAGGGCATTATACCCTCAAAAACCAGCATTAGACCTACCGCGCGAATGATATCTTCTAACATGAACTTTGGCCCAGTTATCGACATAAAAAAACCGGGTTGCCCCGGTCTTCGAATTTTAGCAAAATCACCAGCAATGTGGCAGAGATTTGTGAACTAATTATCATTTTATGATAATTAGTTCATCTCTATTTTACATCTTGGCTATTCAAGTACTTAAAGAAGTCACTATCTGGCTCAACTAACAAAATGTCGCTTTTGCTGGAGAATGCCGACTTATAGGCATTAAGACTGCGCATAAAGGCATAAAACTCAGGGTCTTGTTGATAGGCATCAGCATATACACTCGCAGCCTTAGCATCTCCCTCACCACGAAGTTCTTCAGAATCTCGATAAGCATTCGCCAGCTCAATGGTGCGCTCACGGTCAGCAGATGCTCTAATACGCTCAGCCTTTTCCTTACCTGTTGAACGCAACTCCTGTGCTTCTTTATCTCGCTCCGCAGTCATTCGACGAAATACTTGACTGCTCACCTCAGAAGGCAAATCGATACGTTTGACCCTTATGTCAACAATTTCAATACCAAGCTCATCACGCACAGAGCTGTTTAACTCACGGGTAATATTCTTCATCAATAAATCGCGCTCACCAGACACCACTTCGTGCAGTGTGCGGGTACCAAACTGATTTCTGAGTCCATCATTGACTCGTTTTGCTAAACGGTTCTCTGCAACCCTCTCAACACCGCCCGTCGCCTTGTAGTAGGTCTCGACATTGGCGATTTTCCACTTAGCATAAGAATCAACAATCAAACGTTTTTTCTCAATAGTGAAAAAACTAGCTGGTTCGGCGTCAACAGTTAATATACGCGCATCAAAACGACGCACCTTATGCACAAAAGGCATTTTAAAATGCAGACCAGGTGCTATATCAACCTCAATCATCTCACCAAAGCGAAACTTCACTGCTCGCTCGACTTCGCTGATAACATAAATTGAATTACTTACGCCAACTAAGATTACCAAAAATACTATAGCTAATTTCATTAGATTACTCATCGACGTCTCTCCGATTGCACTTGGTTGCTGTTTCTCTGGAGCTTCTCAATGACTTCGTTGGCCACACGATCGATCAACTGATTATTGTTTTCAGCACCACGAATGGACGAGCCACCCCCTTGCTGAACCAATTTATCTAGAGGTATATAAAGCATATTATTACCGCCTTCTGTGTCCATCAAGATTTTAGTGCTCTCAGTCATCACTTGCTCAATAGCATCTATATATAGGCGTTTCCGAGTCACTTCTGGCGCCTTTTGATATTCAGTTAGCAGCTTAACAAATCGGTTGGCTTCACCCTGAGATTTAGAGACTACCTGGGATAGATAAGCCTGCGCTTCTTCTCTCAAACGCTGAGCTTCACCACGAGCTTCAGGTATTATCCCGTTTGAGTAGGCCTGAGCTTCGTTAACTAAACGCTCGAGGTCTTCTCGGGCTTTAATAACATCATCATAAGCGGCCTTCACTTCATTCGGCGGCTTTGCATCTTCGATGTTAATCTTAACTACGTTAATACCGCTGGAATATAGATCAAGTAAGTCCTGTAGTTTTTCAGCCGTAGATATAGCTACCTGCTCACGACCCGTAGAAATCACGCCATCAAGACCGGTACTTCCTACCACGTGCCGCAATGCACTATCGGTGGCCTGTTGCAAGCTAAGCTCTGGCGACCTGATACTCAGCACAAAATCTTTAGCACTGGCAACGTTGTATTGCACAGAAAGAGCTACTTCTACAATGTTTTCATCTTCGGTCAACATAAGACCTCGAGTAGAATACTGGCGCTCCTCAGTGACACCAACAGTGACGCGGGAGTCTATTAAAGGCGGATTCCAATGCAGGCCCGAGTTTACCGTTTCATGATATTTTCCGAGACGAAGAACGACCGTCTGCTCTTTTTCATCAACTTGATAAACACCGAGCAAACCCCACACTACCACCAAGACCAACAAGGCTATTGGGAATAGTCCTTTTAAACTACCACCACCAGAACCTCCACCAGAGCCAAACATGGAGAATTTTTCTTTTAATTTTTTCAGGGCTTCATCAATATCCGGTGGACCTTGATCGT
>JAPKEJ010000102.1 GCA_028822155.1 Porticoccaceae bacterium | reverse complement strand
CCCCTACAGCACGAACTGCTGCATCAATGGCCGCCTGAACATAGGCATAGGCCTCGGAGTCAGAATTAGCAATACTAATGCGGCCGAAGGGTTGCCGTCCCAGCTCATGGGGTGCTTGTCCCGGCGCCCATCGTGGGTCATGAAGGTCCATGTATTCATAGGCATAGCCATGGGACCATCGATTAATGGTAATAGCCTCGATATCGCGATCAGCATCAAACCCATTAGTACCAAACATGCCGGTGAGCTGCTGACGAATTTCCCGTTCATAGTCAGCAAATGTAGAGGCCATTATTTTATGTCTTCCCAGGCGGCACAAATCACGGCCAGATTGATTGTCATCACCCTCAGGCGCAGGCATGTGCAGCATATACATCACCATAGGGTCACCTGAATTGGTTGAAACACTGTAGTCCCCTAAATCCACAGGCGGTGCATCGGTGACCAATTCGAAAAATTCATTACAGCACTGATACAAGGATGTCCCACTTTTCCGCATCGCTGCGCTGGTTTTCAGCAACACATTGGCAGATACAAAAGGAACCTTGGAACCGTAGGCTAAATTTTGTTTTTGCACCTCGGGCAGATCTGGGCAAAGGTGTGGGATCATCCCGTTATATCCGGCAAGAATGCAATTCCTTCCTGTCACTTTAAACGCACGACTACCAGACACATAGGCTATATCAACCAGCTCTTTATCGCTATTTACCACATTAACTGCTGTGCTATTCAAACGCACGCGCACAGGGGAGTCATCTAAATCCAATTGGGAATAATTAAAGCGGCTAGTAATCAAATCTTCCATTGAATTACCTTTTGCCACCTTTGGTATCAGTTTACGCACAAGCAATCTTGCTACCGACGCATTACCGTCAGGGAACATGGGCGTACGGTAAGCATTCGGATTTTCTGGCGCCTCTGGCTGTGTTACTGAGTCCGGCAAACCCATCGCATTAAGGCCCGGTGCGCCAGAACCCAATGCTTCCATAATCGAAACGCTGTTAATACCCAGACCCCAAATGGCTCGCACCCACGGCTCTGTCACCTTGGCGCCTTTTTTGGTCAGACCAACCCTTTCATACAGGAAGTTGGCATAACTAGTGCTCCGCATATAAGTTTCTTTATCCGCTAGTGGAATATCCGATAGGTAGTCTTGCTCACCACTAACTAGGGTGATCAACTTGTTAGTGTCACTCTCAGGCAAGCTCAATGATTTGATCATAGCCTCATAACTGCCATCGCCCGACCAGGTAGACCGCCAGTCACCCGATATAATAGTATCTTTACCGTACAGGTGTTTACTGAGATATATTCCAAAAGGGGCCTCTGGGTTTGTCAGAGTGTAATCATCAGGGCCTGCATCTTGCAGCGTTTTGAACTCTATGCCGATGTCTTTGAGCAGTTGATAAGCAGCGGGGCTAAGATTGAACTGTTCTAGGTTGAGACTACCACCCGGACCGAGTAACATTTTACCAGAGGACTCAAATTCATTTCGTTTAGCATGACCTCCAAAATCATCGTGATTATCAAGTACTAGAATTTTTACATCCGGTCCCATCTGCTCTTTGTAGAGATATGCTGCAGCCAGCCCGCTAATTCCACCACCCACAACGACCAAATCATAAATATTATCTACTGGCTCATACTCATTAGGGCGCTGCCCTCCCATAACTAAAGCGTGAGCAGCTTCGAAGGATCCTTTATGACTACCTCGCATGCCCGTCAGTGTCGGTGGATAATAATCTTTACCGTTACCCGTATTGCCAATCGAAAAAGAACTGTAGGGTGCAATCGCTGTAGCCGCCACTGATAGCGCGGCACCATTTAAAAAATCTCGCCGTGTAATTTTATGTTTCATAAATAATTATTCTTCATCCGACACCCAAGCCTTGGTTTCAATGACAATCATCTCACGAAATTTAACAGGCATATCCCACGTTCCCTGCCAACCTTTTGGTACAAGAAAGCTGTCACCTACAGCATAGGCCTGTTTTTCGCCCGATAACGATGTAAGGATAACCTCACCCTCTAAAACAGTAACAAACTCATCATAAGGAAAAGGGTCACTAACATCGATCAGCGCGGGCATGGATTCATACAGCGCAACCACAAAATCACCTTGATGAACCACTTTTTGCCAGTGCTCATTGGCGCCTGACAACACTACACCCGTTGGCCACGGCGGAATAGACTCAAGCTCAGCGCTTTTCATAATCTCTTTATTTAGAGATAAAACAACAGTTTCAGATTGAGCGGGCATTCCCAAAGTAGCCATAAAAAATACTCCAAATAAACATAACTTTTTCATTACTTTTTCCTTTATCAATGCGTAAATATTTTGTTAAGCCACATTAAGCCGACTGCTCTTCCACAGCGCGCCAAGCTGCATCAAAAGCTGCCTGCATTAATGGCATAGCCTCTGAGTCAGAATTCGCAATAGAGATGCGTC
>JAPKEJ010000013.1 GCA_028822155.1 Porticoccaceae bacterium | reverse complement strand
TCGTACGATAAATCGATGACTTTGCTTTAAACGACACCGTGTAATTAGAATCAGGCACTAGCGTCATCGTCTGGCTCAAGTTCACATCCCAAACATTATCGGAGGTTGTTTCCGCAACGGCAAAGTAAGATGTCATGGGAGTAGATCCCAACATCGTATTTTCAAAATCATTAATCAGCGTCTTAATATAAAAATACTCAGAGCTGTTGCGTTCGAGGTTTGGCTCTTTTATGTTAACTAAGAATTTGTTAGTGATAACGCTCTCAAAATAAACATCATCCGGATCTAGTCGCTCTAACTGATCAAGCTCGAGTAAATAGCCGGTATCACCTAGTGCAACACGGTTATCGCTCTCTTCGACCTTTTGCGTAATATTGTAAGTACCGTTGTATTCATCATTAATATACACCTCGGCGAAGCGCCCTTGGGGCGTCCAATCCAAGTTACTGATATAACCCATCTCAAATGATATTTTATTCCGCAGCATCGTTTTGTCAGAGTACTCAGCTAAAAACAGCCACTTTTTGTCCTTTGGCATGCCCAGGAACTCTGCTTTATCAGCTAACTTCATCTGGAAAGGTTTTTTGGGGTGAAAGCCCCAGGTCGAGTTACCTCTGCCACGAATTTTCATTTCTACTTGAGCTAAATTATCAAAATCTCGACCTCCAATTATGGAGGTATCCCCAGGGATATAGTTTTCTTTAGAATCAATAGCCGCATAGTAATCTGTCGTGAGATAAACAATTGGAAGATCTGTAAACTTAGTTAAATCCACCTCATAACTCGTGGTCTGGCCATCTGTGCCCGTTATCGTATAGGCCACAAGGTCCGTAAAATCATTAACAGTAGTACCACTAACCTGAGTAACACCGTCGATACTGGCGGAGGCGCCATCATGCTGAAAACTAGCAACAAGCTCGTTAATAGGTGCGTTGGTGAGTGTGCGACCAGAAAAAACTCCATCAAGCTCGGTCAGTGTCAGATCACTTTCCAACCCTGTGTTTTCGACCATAAGAAAAGAAAGCTGACTAATAGTTGGCGGCAACTGTGCTACCGGGGCTTCAATAGGCGCTGAAGAGCCTCCTCCCCCTCCGCAGCCTGCAAGTAAAAAGGCTAACGCGATAATAACTACTTGAGATTGCATCTATTTTTTCCTAGGAATTTAAAACGGCGAGTGTAGCAAGATAAAGGTATTCCATAATGGTTAAATTGATTCTGATCATAGGTGCTACGCGACTAGCGATGCAAGCACTCGACGTTTCCCCTCAAAAGGGTGACGGCCATGCATGGTAAGAAAATTATCCACCAAGGCTATATCTCCGACCTGCCAAGGAATATCAAAAGTTAGTGCGTCAGCGATCCTTATGACTACTGCCATATCATCATTACTGATGGGCGATCTATCACCAAAGCATATAGATTTTTCTCCCACATTTCTGGCGTCTTGCCAGCCTCGAAACGCTGCAATCAACTGATTGAAAAAAACTTTTCGCCCATCAGTTGTTATGCGTACGGCGGGTAATATAGGTGTGGTTACGCTAAGTGTTCCATCAGCTTGCCATTGCCACTCATAGTTTAATCGCGCCAGCTTAGCTTCGGCCTCTTTAATACTTTCTGCGCTCAATGTGCTGCGCCAACTGCGACCCTGACCAGATTCCAAATCATTCTCTGCCGGCATAGTTTGTGAGTAGCGTAAGCCCTTATTTTCGCAGTCGGCAAGAAAATCGGGGATCTCTTCCTGTAAATGCGCCAGGAGAATATCAGAGCGGCAGATAGGTGTGGCACCGCCAGAGTCAGGCGCCAGTTCACAAAAGAAAAATAATTTTGATGGGTAAATAGGCGTTTGTGCCATTTCGTGATGAAGAAAAATTGATACCGATGCTGGCGCTTCATTAGCGGTGAACACTAGCTCGGTGCGATTATGCCGAACGGCATTAGAGAGAGAATCTTCATAGGTAAAGCTAGGCCAATCAAACGAACGAATAAAACGATCAAACCCCTGATCATCGGTAACACCAAAGCCTCTGAACAACAAAGCCCCATGAGTTGTTAGCTCATCTTCTAGCTGATCCCTATGCTCCTGAAGCCAATCTGTCACCGCAGCAAGATCAGAGCAACCCTGACCCGAATAGACCAGCGGGAAAACGCTATCTTGATACTGTTGTTGAGTACCTAAGGCGATTTTTTTTACGTTAATTGAGCCCATCAAAAATCAACCTCCCTTAGTCATAAATCGAGTGAAAGCAACCAAATGCCCCTTCACAAAAGTCGCCAGGGTCATTGAACCGACGGTTTTGATTAAGCGCCGAAATGGCAGCCATTTCTTCATCCGTTAAACTGAAGTCAGACAGAGAGAGGTTCTCCACTAGACGCTCTAGCTTGCTCGTTTTGGGTATCACCGCCGTACCCCGCTGTACGCCCCAGCGCAAAACTACCTGAGCCGGCGTTACAGCCGCCCTTTTTGCCGCAGTAATAACCACAGACTCAGTTAGTACGGAATCATCAGCTGTTGCCATATCCAGAGCGACATAAGACAGTGCGCCCAAAGGCGAAAATGCCGTTACAGCAATGTTATAGGACTGTGCTGTGCGAATTAAAGCCTCTTGTGTAAGGTATGGGTGAGATTCTATCTGCAACATCGCTGGTTTTATTCTCGCATAGCTCATTAGGTCATGAAGAAGCACTGCGCTGTAGTTACAGACACCAATTTTACGCACCAGTTGGTTCTCAACCAATCTCTCCATGGCTGTCCATGTTTCACTGAGGGGTACCGCATCAGGTTCCATAGCAGGATGCTCACCCTTAGGATTAAAAATCCACTCAGGCGGATAGCGATCATTAAAGTCTACATACTTAAGGGCAATGGGAAAGTGAACGAGATATAGGTCGAAATAATCTATACCTAAGTCGGCAAGTGACTTCTCACAGGCCGCTTGGACATGTTCTTGGCGGTGAAAGGTATTCCATAACTTGGAGGTAATCCACAAATCGTCGCGGCAACATAGGCCGTCAGCAATCGCTTTTGCAATGCCCTCGCCCACCTGCTTTTCATTGCCATAATCGGCCGCGTTATCTAAATGCCGATAGCCAGCCTTAATGGCGTTATAGACCGTATCTGCAACCTCATCAAGGTTAAGCTTCCACAAACCCAAACCTACAGAGGGCATAACCTGACCTGTTACATTTATTGTTTGATTCATGTGTAATCCATTTTATCTAAGGTATTTTGATAAATTGTTGTCATGCATAAAGGCTTTGACGTCTACGGCTTGCTCAGTTTTCATGGAATACTGCGCCGCGCTAGCAACAATCATTGACCACAGGCCTTGTACGGGTGTGGCTGACTGACTGGCTTTGCCATCAAGTTGATCAACAAAGGCAATATGCTCATAGTAAGTTGCACCATGATGCCCACTCTGCTCAATTTCACGGGCGTAGGTCACATCAGTCTGCTTTGATGCGCCCCACTCACCAAGCTCTAGTGCAACCGTCGCAGTCGATGGTTGCTGCTGATGGATATTGAACACCTCTTGGGTTACCAGCCGACCTTTATCGCCGCACACAATCATATCTTCCGTAAAGTCATGACAGAACATATTAAGAGTAAAATTAGCCCGCACGCCGTTCGCATAATCGATCACGACAAATGCATGATCATCTATATCAGCAGGGGCACCATCCTTATCAAAGTCTAAAAAGTTGACCGCTTGTCCCCCTGAGGCATAGACCCTAACCGGCATTGCACCAGCCATCTGGTTGATCAAATCAAAGTAATGGCAACACTTTTCGACCAGAGTTCCACCACTATTTTTGTTAAATTTGTTCCACTGCCCCACTTTGTCTAAAAAAGGCGGTCTATGCTCACTCATACTAATGGTTTTAATGGCCCCAATAGACGTGCGAGTCTGCGCTTCATGAAATGCTTCTACGTACTGCGCCTTATAGCGATATTGCAGACCAATTTGAATAAAAGAGGCGTAATTGTCATTAGCTTTAACAATTGCATCAGCATCGCTGAGGTCTGTTGCCATTGGCTTTTCTAGAAAAATTGGCTTGCCCGACTGCATCGCCACGTTGAGAATCTCAAAATGCGTATGATTGGGCGTGCAGATCATTAAAGCATCAGCCTCAGGATCATTGCATGCGGACACTAAATCGGAGTAACGCATTAGTGATTGGTCGCTGTAATTGCTAAAATTATGCTCGGCGACGTCCATACTTTCTTTTTGGCTGTCATAGATGCCGTGAATAGATGCACGACCCAATAGAGTCGCGACATACATGTGCTCCTGACCGATAGTGCCAGTGCCAATAATGACCAATTTATAAGTAGATTCTGGGGCTTTGTACAGATACTTATCCGCATCTGTAATATGTCTTTGGCCCACCGACTTCTCGAAAAAACGTAACCTTTGCTTGCTCACTTATTGCTATCCAAATAATCTAATGTCAAGGGTGTGACGATAAGACGCCATAGTGAGACTAATTTGCACTTCAGTCTACTGTCCATTATCAATTTTTATATCAAACTAACTCAAATCACTATTAATCGCATGTCGAGGAGCACAAGTTGGCAAGAATGATGGATCTGCTATACCTGTAATATTGGTTTGAAAAATAAATAAACTACCCGCATCTGGTTGCTCTTCGCTAGCCGTTGCACCGCCGGTGATAAAAACCAACTGCCCAATCAGACTTGGATGTTTTGCACATTCAGGCACTGAACAACCCCATGTGGTTTTAAGATGAATATTATGTAAACTTATAGACTAAGATATCATCCTAATTAATGACCTGATTTTAATTTAATATCCCAACAACAATAACGTAAATTAGACACACCAACATCAGCACTGATCGTCAAAAAGTACGCAACAGTAGAAATTAAGTTCTCAGGAGGAGTTCAGTGTGAGCATAAATTGGCCGCGAGTCATTCTATTTATCAGTACGATTTTAATAAGCAGTAATGCCATCACTGCTGAAGACCTTTACACCAACCAGCCGCCAATCACGCCCGAATTAGCTTTTTTAGGCGCCTATGACATAGGTGCTAGCACCATTAATATCGTTGATCATAACCGCCTAAACACAAGCAACTTTATCACCACAACTAGCCGACCATTGGTACTTGAAGTCTGGTATCCAGCAGACATGTCGACACGCTCCACCGATGATACATTAAAGGCTACCTATAAAAATGTCACACGACTGCACCAACCATTCGAATTACAGGGATTAGCCTATCGTGATGCTGCACTTATCACTGGTGGTCAGTTTCCACTTATTCTTCTGTCACATGGTTTTACAGGTTACCGGACACAGATGTTTTATCTGGGAGAGCACCTCGCGAGCCACGGATATATAGTTGTCGGCATTGACCACAAAGACTCTACCAATGCAGAAGTATTTGATGATGATACACGGGCCTCTGGTTTTATTAGCACTCTATACAATAGAGCTCGCGATCAGCAATTTGTACTCAATTACTTCGCTGAGCCAGATGAACCCCTTCCCATAGAAGGATTACAGGACCGCATGGACACCAACAATGCCGCAATTATCGGGCATTCTATGGGTGGGTTTGCTGCAATCAACACTGTCGGTGGCTGCTATCGATTTAAATCAGAACAATTGAAGAAAATTGGCGTTCCCGCTGTGTTCGCAAGTCTCCTACCCTTTCGGTTAAATTCCTGCTTCGCAGGTCAAGAGGAACTTGATCCACGATGGAAAGCCCTTCAGGTTTTTGCCCCCTGGGGTGGTGAACTAGATGTTCATGATATCGAAGCTATGGCAGAAATTAGCGTACCCAGTTTCTATGTAGCCGGTGACAAGGATAATACCTCGGGTTTTGAAAATGGCGTTAAAAAACTCTACGAGCGAACGGGTTCAAAACACAATTACATGATGGTCTATGAAAATGCTCGCCATAATATTGCCGGTCATCCAGCCCCAGCCATCTCCTTTGATTCCGACTTTGAACTTGGACATTACGTCGATCCTAGCTGGAATATCGAGACAATCAATAGAGTCAACAAGCATATGACGCTGGCATTTTTAGATTGTCATGTTAAAAATGATAAGGCTCGCTGCGACTACCTACCGACTCGAGAGAGTGTTGAGCAATATCAGGGGGCAGATAATCAATATGCTGACCCATGGCCCGGCTTTAAACGTCTTTGGGGTAGTGGGATTCGGTTTTATCGACAATAATACGAGTATCATCTACCCAATGGCTACTAGGGAATGCAATAATTCAACAGCATGGAATAACAGTCTGGCAAGCACCAGAGTAAAGAGCATTAGTAAAACCATAATAAATAGGAGTTTCACTTGAGCGAACAAGCCATTCAACTAGCTGTATTTTGTGCAGTTCTCGGCGCTATTGCAGTGCTGACGTACATCAAATGTAAGGGCGAAAGTAGCCGCTCAACGGACTCCAATAAAGAGTACTTTTTAGCGGGCGGTGGTCTAACCTGGGTGTTTGTTGCCGGCTCGATCACACTCACCAACCTCAGCACTGATCAGCTGGTTGGTATGAATGGCAATCAAATGCTCTTACTGGCGTTATGGGAACTCTCAGGCTTTATGGGGCTTATGATTCTAGCCAAAGTCTTTTTGCCGGTGTACTACAGAAACAATTGCACCACCACTACCGAACTTTTAGAGCGACGCTACAACAGTAAACATATCCGCGCCCTAGTCTCTGCCATGTTTTTGTTTATCAATGTCTTTGTCTTTCAGCCCGCGGTTATTTATACCGGCGCGCTCTTTATGATTTCCATGACAGGCATTCAGGCAGACCTTTTAACCATTGCTGCAGCCTTCGCGGTCGTTGGTGCAGCTTATGCAGTGCTTGGCGGCCTCAGAGCGGTCGCGGTGTCAGATACCTATGGTGGCATTTTGGTGTTGGCGATGGGCCTACTAGTGGTCGTACTGTCCTTAATGGCAATCGACTTTGACTTTAGCGGTATTCCCGCCGAACGACTGACCTTAATTGGCGACAGCAATTCACCTGTGCCGTGGCATACGCTATTGACTGGCATGTTGTTTATTCAAATCTTTTATTGGAGCACTAACCAAACTATTACCCAGCGCGCTATGGCAGCGCCCACGGTTAAAGAGGCTCAAAAAGGTGTTTATGCGGCGGCGTTTATTCGAGTCGTGTTTATTCCGTCTATGGTGGTTATCCCAGGTATAGTCGCCTTTAAATTATATGGCGACATTGGTGATCAGGCCTATGGACGTATCGCTGGTGACTTACTGCCAGGCTGGTTGTCAGGCGTATTTGCAGCTGCCATCGCCGCAGCCGTGCTTAGTTCGTTTAACAGCATGGCTAACTCTTCTGCCGCCATGTATGTTTGTGACCTCCATGAGGCTTACATTGACGACAAACCTAATTTGCGGGTACTGAGCACTATCGCCACAGTTATCTTTGTGATCATAGCGGTTGCTATGGTACCTATCTATGCGCAATCTGACAGCATCATCAACTTACTTCAGGAACTCTGGGGCCTTATTAGTATGCCAATACTAGCCTGCTTTGCTGTGGGGTTATTATTTCGAAATGTGGATTATCGCGCTGCCATTACAGCCGTCATTGCCGGTGTCCTCATGTACGCCTTTTTTATATGGGTATGGATGCCGCTGCACTACATTCATATGATGTTTTTTACCTTTTTTACTTGCGTAGCCATGGCACTCTTTATTAACAGATTCATACTGGGCAACCAGGCCGAGTTTATTGGCCTCCAAGCAGAAGCCATACAAGAAACGACGTAGCCGTTATATGATAATCATACTGAGCCCCTTAAACGGTCAATTAAAATAACTTAACAACAATGGAAGTTACCAACTATGAGCGAACCCTACACTCCTCCCAAAGTTTGGGCATGGGACAGCGAAAGCGGCGGTCGCTTTGCTAAGATAAACCGCCCAGTCGCGGGTGCCACTCACGAAAAAGAGCTACCGATTGGCAAGCATCCCCTGCAGCTTTATTCTCTGGGTACACCTAATGGCGTTAAGGTCACAGTGCTTCTTGAAGAACTGCTAGAATTGGGTATTAGCGAAGCTGAATATGATGCCTGGCTCATCAATATTTCCGATGGCGGGCAGTTCGGTAGTGGATTTGTAGGTATTAACCCTAACTCAAAAATTCCTGCACTGGCAGACCACAGCGGAGAAACAACGGTACGAGTATTTGAGTCTGGTGCCATCATGCTGTATTTGGCAGAAAAATTTAACCACTTTATACCCGCCATTGGCTCGCCGATTCGTGCTGAATGTCTGTCTTGGCTGTTTTGGAATATCGGCAGCGTGCCCTTCTTGGGTGGTGGCTTTGGCCATTTTTATGCTTACGCACCAGACAAACTTGAATACCCCATCAATCGCTACGCGATGGAAGTCAAACGTCAACTTGATGTGTTAGACCAACGATTAGCCGACAACCAATATCTCTGTGGCGATGAGTACACCATCGCTGACATGGCCAACGTAGCCTGGTATGGCGCATTGGTATCAGGAGTACTCTATGAAGCCGGAGATTTCCTTGATGTAACCACCTACACAAATGTCATTCGTTGGGCTAAAGAAATCCAGAAACGCCCGGCTATGAAACGCGGCCAACGCGTTAACCGAGTATGGGGAGCCGAAGAGAAGCAATTAGCAGAACGTCATGACGCCAGTGACTTTGAGTCCACACCCACAACATAAATAGAGGGTTACTAGCCAGGACTGTGCGACTGACACCCTGGCTTTATTCTATTTAAGCAACATCGCCAGCCAACCCTAATAATTTTTACCATTAACCTTTTTCTGAAATATCGGATGGTCTCCAGGCAAGGGTCCTAGATGACTAATAGCGTCTCAAGTAATTCATCTATCTCTTTTTTAAGGTCTTTATCTGCAATTTTATTAGCGTTTATTTTTGCATCCTGGAGATTTTTTACAGCCGCGTCTGTTTGACCTAATTCAATCTGCAATGTCGCCATGGAAAATGCGATCGATGACAGGTGGTCTTTCGAATTGATAGCTGTCGCTTTTACTAGAGCTTTTTCGTACCCCGCCACGGCCTCTTCTAACTCTTCGGTAAAGTCAGCCAGCGTTTCCCATTGTTCTGGGTGATCTTTATCGGTATCTTCGTTATCGATACAAACAGCCTTCAGGTCAGCATATAGTGAGTCGAACGCCTCTATATTGTCCTTTTTTGCAGCCGCCATTAGCTTTTCAGACAGGCTATAGACGGACTTATATATTTTGGTGTTAATCATTACTAATTGCCTTTTTCCTACAACAAATAAAATAACAAATAGCGAGTCAAAAAAAATCTATTGACTCACCTGACTGTAACAGAGCTATGTGACACGGCATAAGTGAAAAATCAGTAAACTTGCAGGCAGCATAATGGGTAGTTGCAACCCAACAGTGACCAAAGCATCGCCGCTAATAATTGACCCATTAATTACATTTAATATAGATTTTGAGTAACTGCTGGGCTCTAACGGCCAAACTATACTCACTTCATAAAGACTGTGTTTATCTAGACCATCAAAGCGCAGTCGGCCGCCGACACTGTTCGAAAGACTGTCTAGTTGCGCATAACTAAATAGCGCCTCATTGCCATCAGCAGCCATTACGCCAAAACTACTTCCCCCAAGCTGAGAATCTAGTCGGATAAGTTTCCCATTGTGAATCAATTGGCGATGTTTTTTGTGCAGAACCACCGCAGCTTTTAATGCCTGCTTTTCTTCAGCATCCATATCTAACAGGTTGGCCTCAATCCCCATATGCCCAAACAGTGCTACACCAGCACGTAAGTCCATGCTCAGAACTCGCCCAGTGGCATGGCAACGACTAGGTCCAACATGGGCGCCCATGACCTCGGATGGGAAAAACATCGAAAAGCCTTTTTGAATACTCAAACGGTCAAGGGCATCGTTGCTGTCAGAGGTCCAAATGCGGTCAGTAAACGCAAGAATACCGAAATCTGCTCGACCACCGCCCGATGAACAGCTTTCAATCTCTACCTTGGGGTGCACGGCTCTAAGCCTTTGTAGCAAATGGTAAAGTGCAACGGTTTGATCATGGCCCACCGCCCGCCCGTCCTGATTGCCGGGCTGGTACAGAGCGCGGTTCATGTCCCATTTCAAATAGCCAATGGCATAGTCCGTTAGCAACGCATCAAGCCGCTCAAACAGATAGTGCTGTACCTCAACACGAGTTAAATCGAGCACTAACTGATGCCTAGATAGTATTAACGGTGCTGGGTCGGCATTGAGTACCCAATCGGGGTGCGCCCGATACAGGTCACTGTCTGGGTTGACCATTTCTGGCTCGACCCATAACCCAAATTCCATGTGTTTAGCCTGCACATAATCAATGAGCGGCCCTAACCCTTGAGGAAATACAGTGTCATCAACAAACCAATCACCCAGCCCTGCACTGTCTGATTTACGGTTTTTAAACCAACCATCATCCAATACAAAGCGCTCTGCGCCAACCTCTGCCGCACTGTCTGCCAGTTCACATAGCCGATCAAAAGATAGATCAAAATACACCGCCTCCCAGGTATTAAAATGCACCGGCCTTGCTTTGCTAGCCACCCGCTGGTCGGTCAAACAAGACCGTACATAACCATGAAAAGACGCAGACAGTGCAGACAAGCCATGAGCTGTGCTTGCGCCAAATAACATGGGTGAACAATACATCTGCCCAGGTTCAAGGCTCAGCTCACCAGGATAAAACAGCTCTCCTAACTGCGCGTAGGCTTGCCCAGAGTGCTGCTCTTCAATACGTACGTGATGGTTACCACTCCATCCCAAGTGCAGCCCGTAGGCCGCACCTGTTTGTTCGTTAGTATGCTCTGCATGAACAATTACACCGGGAAATGTGTCATGGGAGGTTCGCCCCGAGCGGTTTTCTCGCACATAGGCGCCGGCAAACCGGTCTAGGGTCTGCAACTGAAATTCATTGGCCCAACGACCTGTAAACCCTAAAATTTTGGTGTAGTGCATGGGCACCGGTATGCAGGGAGCATCGCAGCGGTCTACCCAAAGTGTAGAAGTACCCCTGTTGGTTATTGTTGTGGTCGCGGTCAGTACATCGGTGGCCTTATGCAGACCCAAATAGTGGGTTAATTCTATGTCAGAGCCTTGGCATCGCGAAACAATGACTAGCTCATCATCAGTAGGACTGACCGAGCAAATCTGTGTAAACACCGCCCATTGCTGACCGTTACGGTGTACTTGCACCCCAGGGCTACCCATAAAACCGGCCGCGGCCTGCGGTGACAACGCAATAGGTGCATCCTGTGGCCGGCAGGCTTGCAACTCTTGGCGAGTGGCCAGAAGCGCTAGCATTGCAGGGCTGCTGGCGCCCGCCAACAACGGTCCCCAATACAGTATTGCTGGCGCGTTGCCACGACAATCTACCACCAAACTACAGTGACGACTGTTGAGGGTATAAAATGATTCGATACTCTTAGTCATAGATTACTAGTTGCCGTGTTAACGTCACTCAATGTACCCAGAATAATGCCGTAGGTAACCGCCTTAGAGCCAGTAAATTCTGCATTGATGAGTAACAAATAACGATTTATATTACAATTCTGCACCACCATTCTTCATGGGACCCTAAGCAATGTAATGGCCACGGCACAGACCTATTGAGGGCGCTGACCTGTACTGACGTAGTACCACCAAACGGCGATATTTAACGTTAACAAGCTCCAGATTAGCGGCAAAAACAAGACGCTGAAACCACCCACTACACCGACCGGTGAGAACAGTAAATATAAGCCCACAACGCATGACATTAAGCTCACTGCACAGGGTATACCATAGCGCCAGGGTTGCATGTCAACCGCATGGCTGCGCTCGTAAGTCCAGTTTTCTGCCGTGGGACGGTAATGCCCTACCACCAACATAATGCCTACTTCAATAAAAAACAATACCGCGTAAAGATGAATAAAGTGCAGAGTAACAATGTCATCTAAAACAAACTTTAATATGGCGTACGTGATGACGTGAAAGCCAATGACTATTTTGGGGCCTAACGACGGCACCCGCTTGGAGAACAGGCCGACAATCACGATAGCAATCACTGGAATATTATAGAAGCCAGTGAAGATACGAATAATTTGCCACAGGCCATCTGGTGCAAACTGTAATAACGGCGCCACAATGAACGAAAACAGTGCAATCACAATGGAGGCTATTTTAGCCACTCTTAAAATTTGCTCATCTGTAATAGACCCCCAGCCTCTGGACTTTTTCCATGGTTCATAAACGTCCAGACAAAACAGGGTTGCCGCGCTATTTAGCAGTGAGTTAAACGAGCTAAATACAGCCCCCAGTAACACCGCCAGAAAAAAGCCTGAGGCGTAGGTTGGCAATACATCACGAATGAGTCTTGGGTAGGCAAGATCAATAGAACTAAGCCCATCGGGGCTGTTAGGACCACCATAGAGATGAAAAGCAATAACCCCGGGTATCATCATCATGATGGGGACTAACACCTTGAAAAAGCCCGAAAACAGTACGCCCTTCTGCCCTTCTGCAAGACTCTTAGCACCCAACGTGCGCTGAATAACATATTGGTTGGCACACCAATAAAACAGGTTGGCAAAAATCATGCCGGTAAATAGTGTTGCAAACGGCGTGGGGTCATCGGAGGAACCAATGGCATTTAATTTTTCAGTATTGGTGCTAGAAATAATCTTTAAGCCACTCGCCACACTGCCTTCGCCAAGCATTGAAAGCCCTAAAACAGGCACTGCAATGCCGATAATCAACAGACCGATACCATTAAGAGTGTCAGAGACAGCAACCGCTCTGAGGCCACCAAATATCGCATAAACACCGCCCACGCTGCCGATCACCACGATGGTCAATACCAGCGAGCGGCTATAAGAGATATCAAACAAATTAGGCACATCAAACAACTGCAATACGGCAATGGACCCCGAGTAAAGTACCGATGGAATCGTCACCAAGCCATAGCCGAGCATAAACAAAATAACCGTGAGTCGCCTGACATCATCGTCAAACCGGTTGTTTAGGAATTCAGGTAAGGTTGAAAATGCCCCTGCCAAGTAGCGCGGCAGAAAAATAAATGCCATGCAAATAGTGGCAAAGGCGGCGGTCACTTCCCAACCCATGCTGCTGAGATTAAAGCCATAGGCTGAACCATTAAGTCCAATCAATTGCTCTGCGGAGAGATTTGTTAGCAACAAAGAGCCAGCAATAAACACCGCACTAAGATTACGTCCAGCCAGAAAGTAGCCATCACGACTGCTAGATTCATCTTTAGAGGCCTTATAGGAAATGAAGGCAACCAGCGCCATAAAGAATGCGCAGCTAATTAAGGTTAGCGTGAGTTCTTGATCCATTGTGCTCGGCGTCCGTGAGTGGGTGCCTAATTATATAGATTTATATCAGTATAGGGACCTGAAATTGTCTTTACTATCCAGCCCAGAAATCGACATAGGTTGCTATTAGAACACAGGTTTAATCTAGACAGATTAGGCTGTCTAGCAGTTCCTGCTATCCCCCTGTAGACTGGAGAAATGATTAGATTATTTCTTAGCTTTTGTCGCCGTAACACCCACACTATTTTGCAACGTGGACTGTTCTACCTACTGGTTCCCCTGTCGGGTGCCCTGAGCGCGGCCGACTCATCACAGCCGTACCTCATTGGTCGTGGCATGTCAGACATTACTGGCCCCAGTTATGGGGTTCAAATGTGGGGCTTTGGCCGTGAAGATCAGTTAACTGAAGGACTGCATATTCGCCAACGATCACGAGCCTTTGTCATCGCGGAGTCGGATCAATCGACCAAGCGGCTGGTATTCGTTAGCGCGGACCTAGGAAGTATAGAGCATCATATAACCTTGGCCGTTATCGACAAATTACAAAAACGGTACGGCGATATTTATACAATAGATAACGTCATTATTAGTGCCACCCACACTCACGCAGGCCCTGGGGGCTACTGGCACTCACGTTCTGATCTTGGTTTAGATGGGGGCTTTTATCCCGAGCATTTTACAGCCATTGTTGGCGGTATTACCGCATCGATCGTCAGCGCCCATAACGATCTGCAGCCCGGCAGTATTTACCTAGGAAAAGGCAGCGTGCCCAATGCAGGCGCGAACCGATCGGTGTCAGCCTATCTGGAGAACCCACAGAATGAGCGCGATCACTATGCTGAAAATACGCCTACTGAAATGACCCTTATGAAATTTGTAGACGACTCTGGGGAAATCGGAATGCTCAACTGGTACGCCCTGCACCCCACAGCCATGAATTTTTACAACCGCTTAATCTCCGGCGACCACAAAGGTTATGCGGCTTTACAAATGGAGCAGTTACGCGGGACAGGCTATAACGATAGCGGCGAGTTTGTTGCTGCCTTTGCTCAGGCAGACCCAGGAGACGTTACCCCTAATACAAACTTAAATAATACCGGGCCAGGAGAAACAGACGTAGAAACCACACAAATTATGGGCGACCGTCAACTGCAGGTTGCTTTGCAATTATTTGAACAAGCACAGGAACCTCTGTCAGGCCCTATTGAAACCCGACAGATATATGTTGACCTCTCGGACTACCCAGTAGAGGAACGTTTTACTCATGCCGGTCCGAAAATAACCTGTCCATCAGCCTATGGCTATGCCTTTGCGGGCGGATCCACAGAGGATGGCGGTGGACATTTTCTATTTGAAGAAGGCATGAAAAAGCAAAGTGTCTTTTTAGACTTTTTGATTAGTTGGTTAACCGGTGCTCCAAAGTGGACCGAGGCCGTAAGAAAGTGTCAGTCCCCCAAGCCTATATTATTTGAAACCGGCAGTAGCGAACCCCCACTTCAATCGCAGATACGCTCTGTGACCGTGGCGCGCATAGGGCAACTGGTCATACTGGCTATGCCCACTGAGGTGACCACTATGTCCGGTCGTCGCTTGCGAGAGTCGGTAATGAGCGAGCTTGGAGACTGGGCGCAGTATATTGTTTTAGCTGGGTATTCTAATGGTTACGCCGGTTATATCACTACCCCTGAAGAATATCTGCTGCAACAATACGAGGGTGGCCATACTTTACATGGTCGCTGGACGCTGCCAGCCTACCAACAAATTGCAAGCTACCTCGCCAGTACTTTGGAAGCTGGTACCGCAGTTGAATCGGACATCACCTATGATGACTGGCGCGGAAAATCAAATGAAACTGCATTACATAGTGGAGAACTCAATCCGCCACCCAAGGGTGCTAACTATGGCGATCCCCTTCCACAAAGTCAGACTGAATATCGCCAAGGTGAAATAGTTGTAGCCGAGTTCTGGTCGAATAATCCTAGCGCCCACTATATTACTGGGAATAATTACATGCTGGTTGAGCGTAAAACACTAGAGGGCTGGCAAACAATCGCAACTGACGGCGACTGGAGCACTACGGTTAGATGGCGTGCTGAAAATGAGTCAATCGTAGCTAAACTAAGCTGGGAAACGCCAGCCATGATCGAGACCGGAGCATACCGGCTGACTCACCTAGGACATGACCAAGACGGCGCTGTGTTTAGAGGTATTTCATCAACGATCAAGATTCGATAAAACAGCCGATTCTTGATAAGTATCAAAAGATAGAGCATGGCTTTGATATGCAAATTGAGTGTTGAACCTTAAATACCATTAACACTGCATGGCCTAAGGTTGGCTGGTAGTATCATCTAGACCCCACTGGTTCTAGTCAATTGAGCTAAGTTTCACTATGCTACGAAATTGTACAACACCCAAACGCCGGAGCAGTCATGAACACTATTGATATTTCAGCTGAGACAACAGATATTATCCGCACAGATCGTGCCAACGTTTGGCACCACCTGACGCCCCACAACAACTTAAAAACGACTGACCCACTGATCATAAAAAGCGGGATAGGCATGCGCGTAACCGACATTAAGGGCAATGAGTACCTTGATGCGACCTCGGGTGGAGTCTGGTCGGTAAATGTTGGGTATGGGCGTGAAAAGATCGCCAATGCGGTCCGTGACCAGCTAATGGAAATGTGTTATTTCGCCAACAGCGCCGGTAGCATTCCAGGCGCGCTATTTGCCGAGAAGTTATTGACTAAAATACCTGAAATGGGGGCTGGCAAAGGTAAGGTTTATTATTCTAATTCAGGTTCAGAAGCTAACGAAAAGGCCTATAAAATGGTTCGCCAGCTTGCTCATATCAATGGCGATGGACGCAAACATAAGGTTATCTTCCGTGATCGTGACTATCATGGAACCACCATCGCGGCACTTAGCTCTTCGGGACATTCCCAACGAAAAGAGCAATATGGTCCCTTTACCCCCGGGTTTTCTGAATTTAGCCACTGCTGTTGCTATCGCTGCCCATTTGGGAAAACCTATGGCAGCTGTGATATTGAGTGCGCCAAAGATCTAGAAACAGCTATTTTGCGGGAGGGTCCCGATACTGTAGGCTCTGTGGTGTTAGAACCCATTACTGCCGGTGGAGGCGTTATTCCTCCAGTGCCTGAATACTTCCCGATCATCCAAGAGATCTGTAAAAAATACGACGTACTACTGCATATCGACGAAGTTGTTTGTGGCTTGGGACGCACGGGCAAATGGTTTGGCTTTCAACACTACGGGGTTAGCCCCGACATGGTAACCATGGCCAAAGGCCTTGCCAGTGGATATGCAGCCATATCATGCACTATTACTACAGATGCCGTATTCGATCAGTTCGCTTTGGAGGACAGTGGCGAACTGGGTTACTTTAGAGACATTAGCACCTTCGGAGGCTGCACTGCCGGGCCTGCGGCTGGACTGGCTAACGTAGCGATTATTGAAGAAGAGAATCTGTTAGATAACGTCGTGCAAATGGGTAATCATCTAGATCAACGCCTTTTAGAGCTAAAAGACAAATATACTGTGGTCGGCGACGTCCGTGGTAAAGGTTTATTTGCAGGAGTAGAACTCGTTCAAGATCGGCAGTCTAAACAGCCTATACATGAAAGTTATGCCATGAAAATAGTAACTCATTGTATGCAACAGGGGGTTCTTATCGGCCGTACTAACCGTAGTTTTCAAGACTTTAATAACACTCTCTGCTTGAGCCCTGCGCTCATTGCCACCCGAAGAGATATTGATGATATAGTCGACGCAATTGACAATGCGTTAGCGACAAATTCTCTATAAACGATCCCTAAGGATACAAACATGGATAGCTCTTTATCCCGCCACAAAAATAAAGTTCGCGGAATAATTGCCTGTATTTTAGTTGCTTTGGCCTCCAAATTTTTAGCTTTGAACTATGGCGCGCCCACCATGTTGTTCGCGCTCATATTAGGAATGTCAGTTAATTTTCTTAGTGAATCTGAATATTCCATTCCAGGAATAGACTTTTGCTCAAGCACAGTATTACGCTTTGGGGTTATTTTACTCGGTTCAAAAATTCTGTTTGGCGATGTTCTTGCCCTGGGCTGGGTAACCGCTTTAGTTGTGGTTGGCTGCATGTTCGCCACTATCTTGTTTGGTGCACTCATCGCCAAGGCTCTTAAGCTCGACTATCGCTTTGGCATGCTATCTGGCGGCGCAGTCGGGATCTGTGGCATCTCTGCAGCGATGACTCTGTCCTCCGTAATGCCTAAAAGCAAAGAAGTAGAGCATTACACTCTGTTAACCGTTGTCATGGTGGCAACTTTTGGCGCTATTGCCATGGTCGTCTACCCCGTTCTAGCCAGCTTTTTAGACTTAAACACGGAGCAGATGGGTATTTTTATTGGCGGATCTATCCATGATGTATCTCATGTTATCGGCGCTGGATACTCCATCTCTGAAGACGTCGGTTATGTCGCTATGATTGTTAAAATGCTTCGAGTCGCCTTATTAATACCCATGGCTTGGATATTCTTGATGATCTTTGCAAAACAGCGTGCAGCTTCCGAAGGTCGCACTAAACTATCACCACCCTACTTTTTATTAGGCTTTGTAGTGCTCGCCATTGTTAATAATATTGGCTGGATCCCCGAAGCCGCCGGCGAGGTTATGAACCAGACATCTCAAGATTGCTTCGTGGTAGCTATCGCAGCCTTAGGGATGAAAACCTCGTTTAAAGGGCTGATCAATATCGGCTGGCGACCGGTCGCTATGGTTTTGTCTGAGAGCCTATTCCTTGGCGGGTTGGTTTTGGCTTGGGTTATGCTTTAGGGTCAATGACACCTTAACTAAACTTCCAATAATCACTGCAAGGTAAGATTATGAACAAAGAAAACGTAATCGTGGCAACTAAGGCTAAAAACAAGTTGCTGAGACTTAAACCTTCCCTTTGCTCTTATTTAAGCCTTCTTATTGTTTCATTTTTTTCACCTATGGCGTTTGCACAGCAGGGTATTGACGAATTCATCAACAATTCTGTGCAGCCCATCACAAGCTTTATCTCTGCTATCGTTTTTTATAGCGTGTCCGTATTTGGCACTGATGTACCCCTAGTTGTAGCCTGGTTGGTCTTTGCTGCGGTCTATTTCACTCTGTATTTTAAATTCATTAATTTGCGCGGCTTTAGTCACGCTATTAAGCTAATACGCGGAAGTGATTCAAAATCTAAAGACCCAGGCGAGGTAACTCACTTTCAGGCGCTGACCACTGCTGTATCAGGCACCGTTGGCATAGGTAACATTGCTGGCGTGGCCGTTGCAATATCCGTAGGTGGTCCAGGAGCAACCTTTTGGATCATTATCGCGGGAATACTGGGCATGTCGACTAAGTTTATCGAGTGCACCTTAGGCGTGCTGCTGCGACGAGAAAATGCAGACGGATCGGTCTCGGGCGGTCCTATGTATTATTTACAATATGCCTTTGCCGAAAAAGGTTGGAATAAAGCCGGCGTCTTTATTGGCCGATTTTATGCGTTAGGTATAGTCCTGGGCTGTTTAGGTATTGGCAATATGTTCCAATCAAACCAAGCCTACATGCAATTTGTGAATGTCACCGGTGGCGCAGACGGAAGCTGGTTTGCCGACAAGGCTTGGCTTTTCGGGCTTATTCTCGGCGGTGTCGTTGGCTTAGTCATATTGGGTGGCATCCAAAGTATTGCCAAAGTGACCAGTAAGGTCGTCCCCTTCATGGCAATACTCTACTGTGTCAGTGCCATCACTATTATTGGCATGAACTACGAAGCTATCCCTTATGCTATCAATGCTATTATTAGTGGTGCATTTAGTCCAGAAGGCATGAGTGGCGGCGCCATTGGCGTCATGATCGTTGGCTTCCAGCGCGCGGTCTTTTCAAATGAGGCGGGTATCGGGTCGGCTTCTATCGCGCACTCTGCTGTGCGCACAAAAGAACCTATTACCGAAGGTTATGTGTCATTGCTAGAGCCCTTTATCGATACCGTCGTTATTTGCACTCTAACGGCGCTAGTCATCGTGACTACGTTCTACTATGACCCGGCGTTCAACGAAGGTCTTGGAGGCATTGAAATGACATCTGCCGCCTTTGCTAGAAACATCTCTTGGTCTCCTTATCTGATCGCTATCGCCGGTATGCTTTTTGCGTTTTCGACAATGATTGCTTGGGCATACTACGGACTTAAGGGTTGGACTTACTTAGTGGGTGAAAAGGTATGGGCGAGCAACCTGTTTAAGTTGGTTTTTTGTTTGTTTGTCGCGCTAGGTTGCAGCATTCAGCTCGACGCCGTTCTAGACTTTTCTGACGCCCTAGTATTTCTAATCTGTGTGCCCAATATAATTGGTCTGTACATGCTCGCTCCCTTGGTAAAAAGAGAGCTAAGTAAATACAACCGTAAGTATATTGATGGGAAATAATATCTAAGGAGTAACAATCAAATCTAAGTAACAAACTAATCTAGGCTGGAATAATAGAGCGGTATAAACTGATTCTATCTTTTACTCTACCAACTTACTAAGCTACGCTCAGAATTATGGTGACTTAATTTTTGGCTATATAAACAGACAATCTAGTATTTAAAACAGGGCAATATCATGGCACGTATGACACCTAGCGAAGCATTCGTTGAAACACTAGTCGCCAATGGCGTAACTAAAATCTTTGGCATTATGGGTTCGGCATTTATGGATGCGATGGATATTTTTGCCCCGGCAGGTATTGAACTTATTCCAGTGGTCCACGAACAGGGCGCGGCCCACATGGCTGATGGTTACGCCCGAGCCTCTGGTAATCATGGCGTTGTCATTGGTCAAAATGGTCCTGGCGTTTCAAACTGCGTTACTGGTGTTGCTGCGGCTTTCTGGGCGCACTCTCCTGTAGTTATGATTACGCCCGAAGCAGGCACTATGAGCATTGGTTTGGGCGGGTTTCAAGAAGCTCACCAGTTACCCATGTTCCAAGAATTCACCAAATACCAAGGGCATGTTAACAACTCTAAGCGTATCGCCGAGTTTACTGCTAGATGCTTTGATCGAGCCATGTCAGAAATGGGCCCCACTCAATTAAATATTCCTCGCGATTTCTTTTATGGTGATATCGATATAGAAATTCCACAGCCCCAGCGGTTGGATCGTGGTCCCGGAGGTGAAAAGAGCCTGGGAGAAGCGGCGTATCTATTATCTACCGCGAAATTTCCTGTCATGATATCGGGTGGCGGTGTTGTCATGGCCGATGCCGTTGAAGAATGCAAAGCCCTCGCTGAATTACTAGGCGCACCGGTCGTTAACAGTTATCAGCACAATGACTCATTTCCAGCCAGTCACCCTCTATGGTGCGGTCCACTAGGTTACCAAGGATCAAAAGCAGGTATGAAACTCATATCCAAAGCCGACGTAGTCTTGGTGTTAGGTTCACGCCTAGGACCTTTTGGTACCCTTCCCCAGTATGAATTAGAGTATTGGCCAGAAAATGCAAAAATCATTCAGATTGATGCAGATCATAAAATGCTCGGTTTGGTAAAAAAGATCTCTGTCGGTATATGCGGTGACGCTAAAGCAACCGCTATTGCCTTGACCGAACGCCTATCCAAGTTAAATCTCGACTGTCATGACAATAAAGGCGAGCGTCTCACTGAAATCACTGCCCAAAAGCAAGCTTGGGAGAGCGAGCTAGACGATTGGACCCATGAACGAGACCCCTACAGCTTAGATATGATTGAAGAGGCTGCTGACGAGGATGGCGAATGGTTACATCCTAGGCAAGTCCTGCGAGAACTAGAAAAGGCTATGCCAGAAGATGTCATGGTTTCTACGGATATCGGTAACATTAACTCTGTAGCTCACAGCTATTTGCGCTTTGAAAAAGCGCGTAGTTTCTTTGCCCCTATGAGTTTTGGCAACTGTGGCTATGCCCTGCCCACTATCATTGGTGCAAAAGCGGCATCACCGCACCGGCCCGCTATTGCCTATGCTGGAGACGGCGCTTGGGGTATGAGCATGTCTGAACTAATGACCTCCGTGCGTCATGATATTGCTGTTACAGCAGTGGTATTCCACAACCGTGACTGGGGCGCAGAAAAGAAGAACCAAGTTGAGTTTTATGATCGCCGCTTTGTTGCCGCTGAACTGGTCAGTGAAAGCTGGGCTGGCATTGCTCAAGCGATGGGAGCGGAAGGTATTGTTGTTGATAAACTAGAAGATGTTGGTCCGGCGCTCAAGAAAGCCATAGATCTTCAAATGAATGAAGGTAAAAGTACGGTGATTGAGATTATGTGTACTCGAGAACTGGGTGACCCGTTCAGACGTGATGCGTTGTCCAAGCCAGTACGTTACCTTGAAAAGTACAAAGACTACGTTTAGTAACAATGAGGGGTACCCTTTCTTTTGCGAGCATTACTTAGGGTACACTGACCTGCTGTCGGAGAAACCTCTATGTCTATATTAAATACCATTGTTGAGAGAGCGAAAGCTACTAAAGCCAAGCTCGTTTTTGCAGAAGGCCAAGACCCCCGTGTCATTCAGGCTGCTCACAGAATTGTTAACGATGGGATTGCTCAAGTCACTGTATTAGGCAGTGAGTCAGAAATAACCAAAGCATGTAACTCTGCTGATATAGATGCACTCAATTTCAATATAATCGACCCTATGTTATCGTCCTTAGCGACTGATTTTACTCGTATTTTTTTCGAAATGCGCAAGCATAAAGGTATGTCAATGGATGCTGCCACCGTCGTTATGCAGGACAGACTGTATTTCGCTAATATGATGTGCCACCAAGGATTAGTCGATGGCCTCATCGCCGGAAGTGTTGCCTCAACTAGTGATGTGCTTCGCGCCTCATTACAGGTAATTGGCACCGCCCCAGGTATAAAAATGGCGAGTAGCAGTATGCTGCTGGACCTCGCAAACCCCTCTCCTGCGGGTCACTCCTCACTCCTGTTTGCTGATTGCGCGGTTATACCAAACCCAGATGCAGAACAGTTAGTCGATATAGCCATCGCATCGGCAAATAACTACCAAACATTAACCGGTGAGATACCCAAGGTTGCCTTTTTATCTTTTGCTACAAACGGCAGTGCCCAGCACGAATCGTTAGATAAGATTAGACGAGCAGCGTCTCTGACAGTATTAAAAGTAGCGGCTGAAGGGCTCGATATCATTGTCGATGGCGAAATACAGGCAGATGCGGCACTAGTGCCTAGTATCGCTGCAAAAAAATACCCCGACAGTGCATTGAAAGGCGAAGCAAATGTTCTTATTTTCCCCGACCTCAACTCAGCCAACATTTCCTATAAACTTGTCCAGAGGTTAGCTAACATTCCCGTCTACGGCCCTCTTCTCCAGGGTTTGGCAAAGCCGGTCAACGATTTGTCTCGCGGTTGTAGCGCAGAGGATATATATGGCGTTGCCGCCATCACAGCCTGCCAGGTGACCTAGCAAAAATACTCATGCATCAATGATGCATCGAAGGCTTTGACGCCATAACTATTAATGATGATCACTTTCTCGCGGCCAAAAAAAACCCTGATTTCTCAGGGTTTCTGCAAATGCAGATCTAACTGTATATGTTCAAGGGAGAATATGTACATTACTTAAGACAGCTATCAGCACAGAAGTTCCATTTTAATAACAAAAATGATCAAAAATATGCAAATTCCATTCGATCAGCGATATTTTATGACCTGCGGTAATCTCTAGTTTTTGCGCGATTTAAAATCTATAGTTAGATGCGTTCGATAAGTTAAAATTGCAGTACGTCAAAAATAATGAAAGGTTAAAGAAATTATGGCGACCATTAGCGAAGCAGCTCGAGAAACCCCGATCATTCACCATACTGAAGTATTGGTGGTAGGCAGTGGACCCGGAGGGTTAGCGGCAGCTATCGCCTCGGCCAGAGCAGGTGCCCAGACGACCCTTCTGGAGCGCTATGGCTGCTTTGGTGGCAACCTCACTCAGGTCGGCGTAGAAGGCTTTGCATGGTATCGACATGACAAAACCGTGGACAGTGAAGGCATCGGTGTGGAATTTGAACAGCGCGCAAAATCAATGGGTGCGGCGACGCCTGAACCTCAATCTAATAGTCATGCTATTGATGGCGAAGCCTTTAAATATGTTGCCGACGTCTTGGTCGAAGAATCGGGCGTGACGCCCATGTTACACAGAACAATGGTCGCACCTATTGTCGAGGGTGGCGTTATTAAAGGCGTTATCGTCGAGAGCAAAGCTGGGAGAGAAGCGATTCTAGCTAAGCGTGTTATTGATGCTACCGGTGATGCTGATATTGCCCATAGATCAGGTGCAATTGTGCACAAAACACCTGTTGAAGAAATGATGGCTGCCTCTGTCATGTTTTCGATGAATGGGGTAGACAAAAAGCGTTTTATCGAAGACGTTAAGGCAGACCCTCACACCTACAGCGACTGGTGTGGTCCAGATTGGGCAATGGAAACCTCCGGGAAAGAAGACAAGCTATTTTCGCCTTATCTGAAGAAGCCCTTTGAAAAGGCCATTAAGTCGGGGTTAATACCACAAAACCTAAACACTATCACTGGCACCTGGGGCGCCATAACCGATCAGGGTGATCTAACCTATTTGAATTTGATTCATTTAGCAGGCCTCGATGCCACTAATCCAGATCACCTAACTACAGGTGAAATGGAGGGGCGTCGACAAGCAATGCTAGCCATAGAAGCACTCAAACAATTTAACCCTGGATGTGAGAATGCCAAGCTAAGAAACTTCGGTATGACTCTAGGTGTTCGGGATACGCGAAAAATTGATGCTGTCTATAATATGACCGCCCAAGATGTTCGTGAACAAGGAAAGTTCGAAGACAGTATTGGTATCTTCCCAGAATTTATCGATGGCTATGGAATCCTTATTTTACCCACCACAGGCCGATATTTTCAGTTACCTTATCGATCAATGTTGCCCAAGGGTGTTCGTCATCTTTTAGTGACTGGTCGCAGTGCTGGCGGTGATCGAGATTCTCATGCTGCAGTGCGTAATATGATGTGTTGCGCTGTGAATGGCCAGGGCGCCGGTGTGGCGGCGGCTATTTCTGTGCAAACGGGCGTTGATGTAGCGGATGTTGACATCAAATTAGTGCAGAAAAAACTACTCGAGCAAGGTGCGCGAATTCATTAAAGTATTGCAAGCTGTAAGCGAGCATTAGCCATCTAATGCTCGCTTGGTTTTAGTCTAATCGGTAATTATTTCGCCGGGTCATACCAAATGGGAGAGCTGTAGGCCCGCTCTTGAGTGGTCTTTTTGACGATTTCAGGCATCTCAACATCAAACGTTGCAGCATCATAGGCAGTCCATCGTGGCGATGGTACTTCTATCACGCGAACATAATAAAATGCTTTTTGGTCAGCCTTAAACTCCGGATCCTTCCAGAGCGCACTTAACTCAGCGGCACCATATTTATGGCTATAGATTGCGCCTTTAACCGTAGAGGGAATATCTGCAACATAACCACTGGCATCCATAGAGCGCAGCTCATGGTTGCTCCAGTCAACGTTATAGACCTTTTCATGAACCTTTCCTTCACTGTCTTCCCAGCCTTTCACAACCTGAATACGGTCTAGATTAGCGCTGTTGGGATCTTTGGCCGCCTGAACCATAAACGTCGGCACGGTAGTTCCATTCTCAGCGAGACTTCCGCCCATAGGAACACCCTTCTGGTACCCCAAATCGGCCATATTCGACGCATACAGGTCGTCTTCAGTGAAATCCCAACCACCAAAGAAACGCACTGTGATCCGGCTTCCCGTAGTGGCATAGACCTCTTTGCGCTGTAAAGCATCCCAAATCGCCTCTCGAGTATTCTCTGGAGCCCAGACCGCAGCGTATCCAGATGAAGCCATTAGAAATCCGGGTATTGTCACATCACCACGCCCGCCCACGGGATCTTTCCAACGATTTGGTTGGGGCTCCATAGCTGCACTATGCTTGCCATAAAAGTTATCTTCCGCGGCAGTGGCTAAAGATGTATGAGAATCTGTTGAGCCAATCATGCCAAACTTATAAGGGTTGGCACCATACTGGGATTCCAACGATAAACCTTGCTTGAGGGCTTCTCGCGCATATTCATTAGGAATCATTTCATCTTCTTTTAGCACGCCGCCAAAGTCGCCAAAGTCCCAGGTTTCATAATCAGCAAAACGATCATCCGGAGATAGCAATGGGTGTGCTTCACCGTCACCTTTAATCTGCGTGACCTCGTAAACAGGCTCCCAGCGAGCCCGCCTAGTGACATAGTCACTATCCATGTTGTCGCCAAACTCTAATTCAGCAGTCGGAAACATAATGCCGTTAGATATATTGCCATTATGCGCAATAGCTAAAATTTTCCCGCCAGTAGTCTCTTCATATTTCTCTAAAAACTCCCACAATTTGCGTGGGTCAGAATCTTGTTTGGGCGACAGTGGAACCACCATCTGTGCCTTTTTAGCATCATCTCGATAGATTACTACTCTATGTAAATTTTGACCGCCTCTCTGCGCGGTAAATTCAAAACCAATCAATGGGGTGAATTTACCCGGTTCATAATGAGCATCTGCAGTGGCCGTCAAATAATCCCAGGCGGTAACTTTGATATCGACATCGTCTAGTTCTCGAGGGGTATCCTGCCGTGTCTGAGTCGCTTCCAACTGTTTGTGAGCACTCTCTTCACTGGCAAATAGAATCTCAGCCCATTCCTGCAATGTGGCGTTGCCCATGAGTGTTTTGTTACCCGCTTTTAGAGCCACCATGGCACCTACGGCGTCGGTGTGGTCTGCCAGCACAAGGAAGTCCAATGGCTCCCGTAGCTGAGCCGGTTGGCCTCTAGTTGCCATTACTTTTTCGCCTTTAGCAAAACGGTAGGCATCATCGGGCCCTAAGGTATTACCAAAAATAAAGGCATCCATTGAAAACGTGGAATGTAAATGAGTATCGCCCCAGAACACCTGGTTAGGCATTGTTTGATCTGCTACCGGCGAGTATTGGGGATCTTCGTTACGCTGTGGTTGCGATGCTATATAGCCAGTGTTGTCAGCCTTTACCTGCAATGGATCTGACTGTTTTTCTGCACATGCTGCCAATAATACTGCCATAAAGATTAGTACGATCCCAAAACTTTTTTTATTTTTCATTTGTCACTCCAACCCTCTAAACCATTACTTTATTTTTAATTTTAAAATGCCTGTCTTAGCAGTCACAATCACAGAGACTAAGGCCCTCTACCCCACATTACTGTAATCATCTCATTACCCATAACAACTTTACCATTGATATACGTAAATCAATAAAATAAAAGCGACAGTTTGAGCTGTGTACCGAATTTGCATAGATATTGATAATCTGAGATAGTCATTATTAAGGAGCTTTAATAGCTTAGAAAATTTCTCAATAATTTTGTTAACAACAAAGGGGTAACTTATGTACTTACGATCCATTGTTTTATTGTCCTTGAGCCTTGCAATTTCATTTAGTGTCTTTGCTAGTGAGCCTGAGGGATCACATGCCTCTAACGATTGGCAAATTTGGGCCTACTCTAAAGCCGCCCCATCATTTTTAGGGAATTTTGCTGCTGTTGTGTCAGGGAGTGGTGAGGTTATTCGGGAAGGTGTTAACGGCTGGACGTGCACTGCAACAAAGCCTATGCCTGAAGACGGCTTTGCTACACCGCATCACGCTTTTGCCCTGTGTGCAGATGACGAGGGGTTTAAGTGGGCTTCCGCATATATGGCTGGAACAACGCCTAATATGGAACGAGATGCCTACATTTGGATGCTCCATGGCGATACCGGTGAAGATAATTCAGCACCAGGTGGTGATAAGGGTATGGCGATGAAGCATGACCACTGGATTGAATCTGGGCCTCACCTAATGTTAATGCCCAGAAACCCAGAGACAATAGCGGGATTCCCAACCGATTTCACTACGGGTGCGCCCTACCAGATGTTCAAAGGCAGTCCCTACGCCCATCTAATGATTCCTTTTGAAGGCTATTATGATTACCAGCCAGAATCAGCACCTAAATAGTGAATTATTTAAAGACCTAGCAAGCTCAGCGAGCTAGTCTTTCACTTTTAAGCCCCTGTGAATCTTTACGATCAGGGGCTTTTTATGGGTACCCTATCAGAGGTATACAAACCCTTTCATGGGAAATATATTTGGAGATATGGCTTGAGGCCATTGGTAATACTCAATCGCTCGCAGTACTAAAGATAACTACCCTACCCTTACAGATATAATCATGTCTGCAGATGTCCAAACAATAATCAAAGAAATCGTGTCAGCGCACAATTCAACTGAGTTAGAGTGTTTTTTTTGCAGGTGGAGCAAAGACTACTTGTGAGTACTACGCGTTAAGGCAGATCTGCCGGGGATAGATTTTTGCGTCTAGAGGATTTCCCAGGAGGATAGTTAGCGGCGAGATAACTCAAAATGGTGTCTTCAGTCTTTTCATCAAATGACCATAAGCCCTGGGTTTTTTGCATCCACCTGATCATCGACTTCCAGCTATCGCGATCCCCTCGTTGAAACGTGATAAATTTTGCCGAATGGCAGACCGTACAATTGGCTCGTACTGCCTCCCAGCCATCAGCTATCACTAGACCGCTAGCTGGGTCAATGTCTGCAGATCTGGCCGGAACCGACATCACAATTGACACTAACAGCAGTGCCGCTGAAGCAACGGCCAGGATGCCATGTTTATAGGTAGTGAGCATGGTTACACCACTTGCACAGCAATGCGGTGGCAGGCATTGTTCAGGTAACCCTTGGGATTCCAGTTGGGGACTACCATCGGTTGCGACTTGCCTTCAGAATCAGTTGCTTTCACCCAAACCTCATAATAACCCGGCTGCGGAAACTTTAGCGTTGCCTGCCAATGCTGCCATGCCAGCCGATTAATAGGGTTTTTGACATCAGCCGGCTGCCAAGTTGCACCAAAGTCAATTGACACATCGACATTCTGTACACTGATATCGCCAGCCCAGGCATGTCCACGGCAGGTCAGACTCTCCGTTAAAGAGTGAGTAATACCGCTCTTTGGGAACGTAACTAACGATTTGACCGGCATAGATTCAATAGTAACCATGTCGTCATTAGCAACTTTGGTACCCGGTGCGACAGACCTCTTGGGTACGCTGTAAGATGGTGCCGCCATTTTTGCACCGTCGTGAATCTGGTTTCGGACGACTATTTTGTTAAGCCACTTACCACTGGTTGAGGCCGGCCAGCCACCTGTTACCAGCCGTAAGGGGTAGCCATTTTGGTAGGGTATGTCCTCTCCATTAAACCCCCAAGCAATCAAACTTTCGTCCTCAAGAGCCTTAATCATTGGCACCCCTCGAGAAATAGATTGCTTCCGCGGGTCACCGGTAAGATGTGCGTCTGCACCATAGTAGCCAATATAAACAGCGTCATCGGCAATACCACAGTCTTTTAATACATCCTTGAGTCTGACACCTGTCCACTGAGCACACCCGACAGCGCCAGTAGACCACTGGTTGCCTTTCGCTGGGGGATCAAACTCACTGCGGCCATTGCCCCCACATTCCAGAGTTAGGGCATAGCTGTGATGCTTAAATTTTTCCTTCAGTTGCGCGAGGGTATATTTTGTCGGTTTGAGGCAAGATTCACCCCCTATTTCCAGCATCCATTTTGCGGGATCACCGATCGTCTCTAAGGCGGGTGGAATACCATTGTTACGTACGAAAAAATATTTGGCTGGGGTCAAATTATCATCGAGTAAATGCGGCGGTGTTTCGGCGTTGATGGGCCGATCATTGAGTATTCTCAAGCCCTCCTTGCCGTCGATGCCGAAGGCCTCTGTGGTATCAGCCAACGCTGCCGGAATTAGCCCTCCGGGCATTTTACTGGCAAAGGGTATGCTTGAACCTATAAAGGCCACCATCGCGGCCAATCCGCTTTTTTTTAGAAACCCACGCCGTGTGCCTGGGTCGACTTCTCTACCCCAAAGCTGCTTGTCTGCCTCTTGCGGGTTCTTGCGGTATAACTCGTGAATGCCTACTGTTTTTTGTTCTTTTTCAGACATGCTCGCCTCCGCTGGCGACGTAGATACAAACTTGGTACCCAGAAGATCCCATTTAGAGCCTCAGCGAGGAATTAAGAACAACCCTACCGAACCTAAGGCCCTCACATACCTCTTAATGAGATGCGCTGACAGGCTTATCGACAGGCTGCGAAAGAGATCGGGGATCGACAGCGAATCCTAGAATTGCACTATAGCCCTCGCTTTGCTCTCGATGAACAAGGCCTGCCGTTCCAATTATCTTAGAGCCTGGGCCACAGGTTCGACTCTCACCAGATTCCTGCTCAGTAATGGTTAATTCACCTTTAGTGATATAAATCAAAGAATCAAAATCATGCCAATGGTAATCATTCTTTAAAGCAGAAAAATTCATTGGCACAGCGTGATAACCCGCCTCTTCTATTTGCGCATAGGCGTCTGCTTCATCTTTATAAGTACTGACACTTTTCATTTTCTGACCCTCTAAAACTGTTAAAAAGTTTAGCACTGCAGAATGCCTCAGTCAAAAGCCTATTGGGTCATGTTTATGTGCTTTATTAGGCTATTTTCATAGACAAAAGAAATATCTAATACAATTCTATAAGCCTACTGGCCCAGAGCTTGAAACCTAGGTGAAAGCTTTCGGTAGGTTTGCTATTGGACAGGCTTTAATCACTCGCGTATTCGTTCGAATACTAAGCCCCAGTTGTATGACTCTTTGCTCTTAAAAAGATATTTTCCCTATTAAAGTATCTTTTAACATAATCCAATCACAAGCTTTAGCCCATAACGGATGAGAAAATGCGGCTGGAGTATTTTTTTCAAAGAAATAATGCCCACTCCAAGCAAATGGATAAACAATAAATGGGCTTAGTACCAGTAGAAACCATATTTGCAACTGAATCACTGCCGCTATAAAGACTATTGTAGATAATTGTCCAGCAATGTGGAGCCGCCTATTCCAGCTGTGCTGGTGCAGAGTTAAATAGTATTGATAATATTCAGTAAAACTCATGTTTAAAAACCTTTCCTCGTTTAACAATGGCCGCGAATACTTGATCAACAACATAGTACTCTTCCCCAGCGTCAGACACCGAAAGAGTGAGCATAACAGCGAGCCCTGTTACCGTTTGCGATTTTCATTATTGCTGCTCAGTCACCCATGCTGTCACTGATTGATCTAACATAGGCAAGGTAATACTTCCGTTGCCCAACACACGGTCGTGAAAACGCCTTAAATCAAAATCATCCCCGAGTTCTTGCTCAGCAAAATTTCTTAACCGACGAATATTGAGCATACCTAACATGTATGAGTTAGCTTGACCGGGGTATGAGATGTAGCGGTTAATTTCACTTTCTAAATCGACTGGCGGCCATGCGGTATTATTTAACATGTAATCCAACGATTTCTGGCGTGACCAGCCTTTGGTGTGAATGCCACTATCAACCACCAAGCGCGCGGCCCTAGCGGCCTGATCAGACAGTAAGCCAATTTCATCTAGTGGCCCGCTGTACAAACCGAGTTCACCGGCTAGCCGCTCTGAATAGAGAGCCCAACCTTCAGCAAAACCAGAATTATAAAGATAGCGAGCTAAAGGGTGCGCCTTATCCCCTAACTCTAAAGCGATTGCCCCTTGAAGATGATGGCCAGGATAACCTTCGTGGTACAGCACCGATTGCTGCCCCGCTACCGACCGATGAGTAGGATCAATCACCGCTATATAATAGATACCAGGGCGCGTGCCATCTTCAGATGAGGAGTGGTATTCACCCGTGCCATCAGCCTCGCGATATGTCGGATAAGGTTTAATTTCCATATCCGCTTTTGGCAGCAAGCCAAACGCTTTAGGCATAGCTTGCTTAGATGACTCCAGTGAAGCCAGCGCATAATTAAGTACATCATCACGGGTGCTAAACGTGTATTTAGAATTACTATTTAAGCCATGCATCAACGATTCAATCGTTTCGCCTTTGAAATGTTCATCAATAATCACTTGCATTTCTGCTCGTATGGAAAGTATTTGCTCAAGACCAAGCTGATGAATTTGATCTGGGGTTGGCTTTACGGTGGCATAATAGCGAACTAATTCTGGGTAGCACTGCTCGCCATTAGGATTGCCACTTAAGGCGATGTTAGTGCGTGCAGCAGGAAGATATTCTTGCTCTAAAAACCGTGCAAATCGCTCTATAGCAGGCTTTATCTCATTTTCAAAAACGACGTTAACTTGCCGGCTATAGACGGGCATATTTGCCCGTGTAGCAGGGCTCAGTAAGGGGCTATCACCACCTAATAAACTCCTAACGGCTGAGGGTACTTTTTCAACCGTGAGTCTTGGAGCGCTATAGCCTGATTTGATCCCCAAACGTAAATTCACCATTTCGGTATCAATGTAGCGTGCTAATGACCTTAAACGATCTAATGCTTGCTGGCGATGTTCAGCCGTATCAACGGGCTGTACCTCAAAAACCGCTGGCACGCCGGTATGCCAGGCAGTAGAAGTACTGGCCGCCCACAATTCATTACGGCATATACGTATCGATGTTGAGCTTATTAAGGTTTCATGAAGAATGCCGTAAGTAACCCAGTCTCGTGAGCCTATAGTTTCGGGTTCACCTATCGCCTCAAGGTCAGATAGCCAGCGATCCTCTTTTTGTTGCCACAACGTAAGGGCAGCAATAGAATTATCCATTAATTTATCATGAGGAGCATTGGCTAAACTCAAAAAACTACCAGTTTCTGGGTAGCGCAATAAGTAGGCCGCAAGATAGTCGTCAGCCAGTACCTCGATGGGGCTCTCTTTGCCGTGCTGATTTTGCTCGATAGTTACGGGCTCATTGTTCGCTGAATCACACGCAACACAAAGGTAGCTTAAAAATAATAGAGTGATAAGACGCATAAAATAACCTCATAAGAACGGTGCATATTTAACAAAGAAAGCCGACCAAACTATTACGATGATTCATAGCTATATTCCCACAAGTCTAGGACTTTTTTTGAATATATTTCATTCATTTCATTTTGGATAAATCGTTTTAAGAAGCTCTCTAAGCCGCGGCAACACAGCCAGCTCGCTGCCATCCTCTTTGATATACCCCAAATAAACAGCGACTAAATCCTTTTCGTGATTAATCAATAAGCCCTGCCCTGCCCAACCGCCTTTAAAAATGTCATTGTTATTATAAACCACATCCCATTGATAAGAATTATGCTTTATGTCTGGGTTAGCTGATCTTTCACCGGCAAAGCGAGCGTTGGCTAACAACTCAGGTCTCCCTTTATTAATGATCATATCGAGATGGCGGTCTGAAATAACTTTTTCAGAACTGACTTTTTTGTAACTCGGTGTAAATAATAATCCGAAGCGAGCCATGTCGCGCGCTTTTGCCAGAAAACCACCTGAACTTAAAGCAATGCCATAGCGAGCTGCAAATATAGAGGCATCACCTTCTGCCCCCATTTTTTGCCAAAGCTCTTTAGTCACGGCATCCTGAAACGGCATTGCCATAAGTCGTTCAACTATCCAAGACAACACAAAAGTATTAGCGCCGCTATAATCAAAGCCGACACCTTGATCGGCCCAGCGGCCGGGCTTCATATTAGCTAAGGCTTCATACGGTGTACTAGCCGTACTGTTGCTTCTCACAGCATCATTTAATGACGCTTCATACTCATAATAACAAGTGCCTCGCGCATAGGTGCCGTCTGAGCAATCAACACCAGAGGCCATATCTAACACATTACGAACCGTCACTCCTCTAAAATCTGATCCTTTCAATTCAGGTAAATAAAAATCAACGGGCTTATTAACATCGATTTGATCTCTGTCTTCCAAAATAGCAATGAGGGTTGAAGCAAAAACCTTAGTAACTGACCACCAAATTGGCTTTTCATACTCTTGCATACGGGCATAGTGCTCAAACACAATATCACCCTTATGCAAAATAACGACGGCCATATTACTGGATAGGTCACTCTCTAAAAAATCAACAAAAGCTAACTTTCCTTGTGGCGTTTTTACCTTGAAGTTATCAATTTTATTGTTGAGATTGTAAGTCAGCGGCTTAACAGGGCCATTACGGTAAACATTCACCGTGGGGAAAATTTGATGGATATTTTTGTTATTCCACAGCATATCCTTACCCTGAGTTACCCACCACACTTCCTCGGCAGGGTTAGGTAAGCGTCGATGCTGTTCAAGTGTCTCAGCCACAGAGGAAGATGGGATAAAGGGCGCGCGATTTGAATTGGCTAGCAGTGGCGTTATACACACTGAATACACAAAAACTAGAACCAATAAAAATTTCATTTAGCATTCACCATAATTTACATCACATGTTGTTAGCTGTCAGATCTACTGTATAGCCTGAGAATCATACAACCTAATCCAAAAAGCATACTGATATCGACTATCCGTTAATGAGTATGTTCTCAACGTCTGTTTCCCCCAAGAATCATCGCCACCAACACCCATCTGCCCAAAATCAATATTAGCTGATATCAAGTTTTTAGGCGTAATATCGTTAACATGCATATTGACACGCTTTTCATTGTTCCTCGCAGTTGGACCGTCTTCACTGGTTATTGCAATTTTAAAGGGAGGAATAAAATCATCTTGGACATTGTGGTGAACACTAAAACCAACGGTTGATTCCGCCTCAACCGTTATACCAGAGTGCATATCATTCATTAAACTAAACCAACGGGTATCAGTTTTATAACCATTTTCTTGCGGCCTAACATAAGGCACATAGTGGTCTGCTACTTTATTGCTATAAATACCAATATTGGCTGCATTTTTTCTATCGCGGTAATTTTCAAAAGGGCCTCGACCATACCACTTAACATTATCGAGCGTGTTAATTAGCTGTATATTCATACCTACTCGGGGTAACAGAGGCATGCCTTCCATTTTCACAAAATCATTGCTAACGCGAACATCACCACTGGGATAAATACTGTAATCAGCTCGCCACAGCGCAATCTTGTTACCCTCACTATCGGCAAATTGATAGCTCGCTCTTATTTCGACCTTATTATCAGTATTTTGCACTACAGCCAGATCAGCAAGCGTTCGATATTGACTAGATTCAGCCCATACTTTCGCCCAGTCAGGCATATAGTTGCCATAGTCGTTGTCCGTGGGCGCACGCCATAAATTAGGTACCAGCGGTGATAACAATAAAGGCTCACCCTGCTTAATGATCTGATTGATCAAGCCCGTTTCACTGTCGAACTCGATCGCAAGCAATGAATTACTAATCGTTAAATGCTTACCGTTATTATCAACAACTAGCGGATCACCTGTTTCTGTCAGCTCCGGTCGACGCACTACCGGCAGTTGGTCATTAACAATGCTAAATTGCTCCTCAGCATAAATATGACCTGCAGGTAGTAATAAATTTTGCTCCTTATTGACCAATTTTAGCGATAAGAAATATTCAGTTTCAGGATCCATCGTTAATAGCAAATAACCCAAGTCCAGTAGTTTATTTTCATAGGGTGCAATCGCTAACTCGGTATAAATGCCTTCCTTTATTACTCGTCCATTAGCCAACAGCTGCCACTGCAACTCGAATTCTTTTAAACTGGTAAAATTATATTTGTTTTCAACACGTACTTTACCCTGAACTAAACTGACAGCCTCGAAGTTGACTGATTGATAGACTTTTTTAACCTCCCAAAAAGCAGGCTGAACTTTACGGTCGGGAAAAACAATACCATTGAGGCTAAAGTTACCGCTAGACGGAACATCAGCTGGGCCATAATCGCCACCATAAGTCCAATAGGGCACGCCATCTTCATCGTGCTCTAACAGGCCTTGGTCAACCCAATCCCAAATAAAACCTCCGGTAAGATTGTCATGAGCATTAATAACATCCCAATATTCTTTGATATTGCCATTACTGTTACCCATAGCATGTGAGTATTCAATTAATAGAAAAGGACGATCACCATGCTCTTCAGCATATCTTTCTAAATCCCATTTACGCCAATACATACTAGAATGAAAATCAGAATGACGCTCACCCACTTCATTGATATCACCCTCTGTTTCATATTGAACTGGGCGTGTATCATCAATCTCTTTTAGCCAATTATAAGTCGCACCCAAATTAACCCCGTCACCAGCTTCATTTCCTAATGACCAAATAACAATAGAGGCGAAGTTTTTATCACGCATCCACATACGCTGGGTGCGATCTAAATGATGTGGCATCCAATGTGGTTTATTACCTAAGGTTTTATCATGGTCATAGCCATAGCCGTGGCTTTCAATGTTTGCTTCATCCACCACATATAAACCGTATTGATCGGCTAATTCATAAAAACGCTCAGGAAATGGATAATGTGAAGTACGGACCGCATTCATATTGGCCTTTTTCATCAAGGCAATATCTTTAATCATGGTCTCTTCGTCGATAACATGACCCTTATCTTCATGATGCTCATGAAGATTAACACCCTTTAATTTTACCGCCTCACCGTTGACCAAAAAAACCCCATTAGAAATTTTTACATTTCTAAACCCCGGCTTTTGGCTTAATACTTCAATCACTTTATTATCAGAATTTTTCAATGTAATCAGTAATTGATATAACGTTGGTGACTCAGCTGACCATGCTTTCACATCATTAATACTATGCTGAAATATCAGATTTTGGGAAACCACAGCCTGAGATGAATTAAACAAGGTAGTTTCACCGTCCAATAATGTCACTTCAACAGTATGCGCTGCTGACATGGCCGGTGAGGCCATCTCAATAGCCACTTTTAACTGGCCATCTTTGTAATTATTCACTAGGTCGGAGTAAACCCGAAAGTCACGTACATGTTGAGTTGGCCTTGCTGTTAAGGTCACATCACGCTGGATGCCCGATAGAGTCCACATATCCTGATCTTCTAAATATGAGGCCGTACTCCAGCGGTAAACTTCCACTGCAACGGTGTTTTTGCCTGACTTTAAATAGGAAGTAACATTGAATTCAGTCGGTGTTTTACTGCCTTCACTATACCCAACATATTCACCATTTATCCAAACATAAAAAGCTGAACTTACTCCGCCAAACTGCAAATAATGCTGTTGCCCAGCCCACGAAGGGGGCATATCAAAATCTCGAAGATAAGAACCTACCGGATTATGGTCAGTAGGCACATTGGGTTCATCCATTTTAAATGCATATGGGACGTTAATATAAATGGGATAGCCATGCCCTTCCCGTTCCCAATTTGAGGGTACTGTTATTGAAGTCCAATCACTAGTATCAAAATCTGGTCTATAAAAATTTAGTGGACGATCGGCAGGTTTATCAGCATGGCTAAATTTCCACTCACCATTGAGTGAAAAGATATTACCTTGCTGGTGAGAAGCCAAAGCATTCTTCTCATCTAAATAAGGAATATAAAACGCACGCGGCTGTTCAACGTTTTCATGAATAACTTTAATGTCATTCCAGGCAGGTTGATTTTCACTGACACAGCCAGATCCCAAAACTACCATACCTAAGCTCCTCGCAAAGCGCGTAAAAGTTTGCAACATATCAAGACTCAATTTGGTAAGAGTTACAACGTTAATAATAAAATTATTGATAATACAGGAGAAATATCGATAACTTATGCAAAGAAAGGCACAACTATACGCCTTTAAGCCGCATAGTTGAAAACACCACTTTTTGGGTCAAACCATTCAGCAAAACTCATTAATTCTTACTATAGATCAAAACAATAAAATGAATAGACCGAATATGATGGTTACAACCAAAAAACTATACAGTTTTATATTCTATCAATAAACATCAAAGTGTAATAATTCATCCGCTGCGGTACGACGGCAGATTTGAGTGGCGGTGTCACGCGGTTTACTGACATTGACCAGATGAAAGCACCCAATCTACAGGCATTAGTCATACTAGCTAAACGGATTAAATAGCCTTATGTAACCATTTTGACAGTAATTTATAATTCAATCTTTTCCTTATCTATCATTTATATAACAATCGAAATAACTGTTATTTTTTAAGACTAAACAGCACCGAACAATGGTATATTGATAGAGAATCTAATAACTATAACGCTGAGCAAAGAGACTATGGATATAGACGTCGCTCAAAAGCCATTAGGGAAGTTTTTAATTGATGACTTAAAGCAGTGCATACTTAGTCAGCCTCCTGAAGCTTGGACAGAGCAAAACCTTAGACAAAAAGCCTACGAGGTACATAAAGATACAGAGTCAATCGTAATGCTATTTTGTGAAGAAGACTGGCCTAAAGGTGATATTCATAAAGACATGGGCTGGGATAGATTGTCAGAAACTGCTATGCCGATCATTAATGCCATCTTAGAAAAACATTACCCGCCTGGCGGAACACTATTACGCGCAATGGCTGCCAAGCTAAAAGCAAACGGCCAAATTAGACCACACAAAGATACACTTCACTCTTTTCATATTGGCCATAGAATTCACGTACCTATCACTACAAATCCTGCCGTTCGATTCACCATCGATGGCCGCCCTTACCCTTTTGAAGTCGGTCATGCTTATGAGCTTAACAATCAGAAAAAGCATAGTGTTCTAAATATGAGCAACGAAGATAGAATTTCTTTTATCTTTGATTATGTACCTCCACAAAATCTAACAAAGCATTCACCCAAAAAATAATAGAAATCACCATGAAATCAACTCAAAACATAAAAAATAAAAGTCTTCAGGAAGCGATTGAATTTCTTCGCTCAAATAGGCCTTTACGTGCAGAAGAGCTATGCCGTGACTATTTAACTCAGCATCAAGGCTGCACCCATCATTTGAGATTACTCGGTCACTCATTAATAGCGCAAAACAGGCTCATTGAAGCTGAGGAGCAATTAAAATTTGCCATTGAACTAGACCCGGACTTCCCGCACCTCTATGAAGACTTAGGTAGTATTTTATCCTTACAATCTCGCTTCAACGAAGCCATACCGCTTTTTGAGAAAGCTATTGCCCTTCTGCCCACGCTAGCACATGCAAATAAAAAACTAGGTGAAGCGCTTGCCGCAGAAGGACGGGGTGCGGATGCTGATTTAGCCTTTAAAGAGTACATAGAACAAGACTCCGATAGAGCTGATGTTATTAAAGGCATAGAATATCAGCGCGCGGGTAAGCATGACGACGCCATTGCAGCCTTTAAATCTGTATTAAAAAGAAGCCCTGACAACATCAATGCACTGCGGCATTTAGCCGGTGCTTATTGGCAAGAAAAAAATAATTGTAATGACGCAGAAGCCTTGCTAAGACGAGCGACACAAATATCCGCTAACTACTATGAAGCCTGGCATATGTTGGGGTGTGTACTCATGGAGCAAAATAAATACGTTGATGCTATTAAGACGTTTGAAAAATGCACCCGCTTAGACTCTAAAAATCCTGATGGCTGGACTGGTCTAGGGAATGCTTATGGCAGAGCCATGTATCCCGAGAAAAGCGCCGAAGCTTTTAAAGTATCACTAGCTATCAAACCTGATGCTCCTCATGTTAATACATCTTATGCGCATGAACTAAAAACCATAGGTGACCAAACAGGCGCCCTCAAAGCATATCGAGATGCCATCAAACTCAGACCAGATCTAGGTGAAGTTTATTGGAGTATGGCTAACCTAAAAGTTTTTAAATTTAAAAATGAAGAGGTTGACGCTATGAAAGCCCAGCTTCAACAGCCCGAGCTTTCTGAAATCTCAAAAATTCACTTCAACTTTGCTCTCGCCAAATCGTTGGAAGACGTTAACGATTATGATAGCGCCTGGCACTATTATCACGAAGGTAATCAAAAACAAAGGATGACGGTTGAGCACGACCCATTGGAAATGGAAGGTAGAAATACCGCTATTAAAAACACCTTTAGCCAGACCTTTATGGCCCAAAAGAGAGGCGTAGGCCATTCGGCACCCGATCCTATTTTTATTGTTGGGCTTCCACGATCTGGATCAACCCTTATCGAACAAATTATTGCCAGCCATAGCCAAGTAGAAGGCACTTCAGAATTACCATTAGTCAATAAAATATCTGATCATATTGGTCGTTATAGAAACGACAGTATTCGCTACCCCGAAGCTGTTGCCGATCTGCGTAATAAAGATTTAGTTGCTTATGGCAAGCAATATATGGAAGAAAGCCAAAGACACCGAATCACTAATAAACCATTTTTTACAGACAAGCTACCTAATAACTTTTCCCATGTCGGTTTTATCAAAACTATTTTACCAAATGCAAAAATAATTAATGCGCGACGCCACCCCTTTGATAGCTGCCTAGGCGGTTACAAACAGCTGTTTGGGCGAGGCCAAAACTTCACTTACGATATGTTTGACCTGGCTCATTATTACAAAGAATATGACTTAATGATGAAGCATTGGCACAGCGTGCTACCCGGCGAGGTACTTGATGTGCATTACGAAGTTACTGTCACCGATTTAGAGCATCAAGTTAGACAAATATTAGATTTTTGCAATCTACCCTTTGAAGAAGAGTGTTTACGCTTTTACGAAAATGAGCGGGCGGTAAAAACGGCAAGTTCAGAACAGGTCCGCCAGCCAATTTACACTGGGGCCCTAGGTAAATGGCGACGCTACGAGCAGCATCTAGATTTATGGAAAGATCAACTAGGTTATATTATTACTGAGTTACCTGAGGCATCACGAAATGCAGGGCTTTAATGCCATGCACTGCTAATCAATCAAATGGCCACATTTCTAAGCCATGAATACCATTACGAACATCATTACTAATATTTGCGGTCGCAATCTGTTTGTTTTTTTGTAGATCATACAAAGTAACTGTTGAAGGTGAAGATCCTCCGGCGACAACTGAATTTGACAAAACACAAAGCCCCCTTGCAAACCCCGGCCTGGCCATCACGTTATCTCTTTTATCTAAATGTGTCATTTCACTGTCAAGATATTTAGGCACTGCCATGGCCCTGTCTTCCTCTCCTTCACCTCTACCGGTATAACGAAGCACGTCATCATTGGTATCATTAAATAGCACACCATCCCTAAAAGGCCTCGCATTATGTGTGCCTAGTGGTAGCTCAACCGACATATTGATTTCACTACCGTTGTAATGCAGCATTCCACCCGAGTTCAAGCCCGATAGATACATACCGTTTTCATTACAAAACACATTGTTGATATGCAGTTTATTAAACATCATAGGCCCATCATCTGCCTGAGGGTCAAAACGTTTACCCTTAAACTTAAATTGCCTATTTTGAATCGTCATGCCCCAATCAAAAACTTGCTTATCAAGGTCAAATGACAAAATGCTATCGAAACCCGTTGAGGTTAAAAAAATCTTGCGATTAAAAACCGTTATCTCATGGCAATGCTTTAAATAAGGATTTCGCCAAGAACCTATGAGCTCAAACGTTGGTGTAAAAGCAAACAATTCATCACTAGCTGCAATATAGATTTTGTTATCGTCAAAACAGATTCCTCTAAGGCCTCTATCCCAACCTCTACCACGCCAATCAATATTAACGGTATCCCAATCTAGCTTTTGTTCCACTAATTCATTGTCGAAATCAATCAGGTAAACGCCGCCATGACTATCACCTTGCTGACTCCCCCTAACAACAGCGCTCGTTACTAATTTAACCATATACAAAAAATTCTAAAGGCCAACGTAAAAGACAACTTAAAAAAATAATACCACGATAAATGAGGCAAAAAAAAGGGTGGGTATATTACCCACCCTTTTTGCTAGAACGCCTTCCGCATTGTCAGCCAAACCGTTCTCGGCCTCTCGAGAGTTTGTTCATTATGATAGCGATTATCGCCAAATAGATCTGCATAATCACCATAGGATGTAGACACATACGTAGAGTCATTATCATCAAAAACGTTATTGATCATCAAAGTGACATTTAAGCCATCTGACAGATCCAAACCAAACGACAAATTACTGACGGTATACGTGCCAGACAGACCATTTTTATCATTAATCACGATATCTGACGTGCCATTCCAGGTCTCACTTTGATAGCTAGTGTCAAAATAAACCCAGGCATCACCACCTAGAACATCATCGATCTCATAGTAAACACTAATATGGCCTTTTAAGTCAGGTGAACTAGGTAAGTCCATACCGCTTCTAATGTTTCGGGAAGCTGTGGCTGGATCTGCAGTAGCACTAAAGAAAATATCATCTTTAAACTGGGCATCTGCAGAAAACAAACTCAAATTGAATTTCAGATTATCCGTCGCTTGCAAAGCCACGTCTAACTCAATACCGGTAATTTCCGCATCGCCCGCATTAAGCGTACCCCTATTCCACCATTGCTGGAATGTTGTGCTTTGCTGATAATCCTTCCATTCCATTTTGAATAGTGTCGCATTAAACTTTAACCGGTTCTCCCACCATTGACTTTTAATACCTAACTCATAATTGTCTAACGTATCAGAGTCGTAATTAGCTACAACCTGACCCGTAGCGACCGCACGCGGGCTATTTGAACCGCCTAGTCTAAAGCCCTGACTGTATAAGCCGTACACCATGATATCTTCATTGATTCTATAATCCAGTGACACTTTATAAATAGCATCATCGTCTTTGCCTTTACTGCGTGTAGCACCATCACCACCATCGGCTAGGCCTGCAGTTATCAAACCATCGGGGTAGTAAGTAAAATCAACCTCGTCACGATCAAACTCAGCCCAACGGTATCCTCCCGTCAAAGTCAACGCGTTGGTAATATCGTAAGATACCTCAGCAAAGACAGCCGTTTGTTTGACTGAGCGATCAAATATATTCAGGTAGCCATAATCAGAGTCAGGCAATGGGTAAGCTTGATTTGAGTTTGGTGTGTAATTATTGTAGTAATTTGCGAGGCCATAGTAATAGGCATAATTTTGCGCATACGCCCATGATGTCGTGTCCCCTAGGTTCTCATTATTGGTACCGTAGAACCATTCGTCGTATACATCTTCGTAGAATAAGCCGGCTGTCCATTGCAATCGGCTCTCGCTTTGAGAAACCAAACGAATTTCAACCGTGTCGCGCTCTTGTGATTGCTCATTAAATACGAAACTACGGTTATAGTCGGTGTTATACAAGCCATAGTAACTACCATAGGCATTATACCCATTGCCGTAGTAACGATCTTTGTATTGCGTGTAAGCGTCATTATCCCAGTTATAGGCAATGTCGCGTTCAAAATGTGACGCTGAGACCGTTAAATTAGCAAAGCCTAGATCACCCTCTGCGGTTAAAGCCACAGCCAACCATTCATCTTCTCGATTTTCGTCGATAAAACGCGTCACTTTATGGTCACCTAAAAAGGGGTCAGTTTCCCAGGAGCCATCTAACTCACTGTTTTCAGCCACCACTGTTAAGAGCGCGCTCCAATTCTCATTGATATCTAAAGCAAACGCTATACGACCGCCTGTAGTGCCATATTCATTTTGGTTTTCATCAACAACGTTATAGCCAGGATCATCATTGCGGTGGTTACCACTTAAGCTTGCACCCGCTACATTATCGACATAACCGCCATCTTCTGAGGAGTAAAGTACAGCACGCATGGATAGAACGTCTTCAATTAATGGCACATTTAAATGGCCATTAAGATCATAGCTATCGTCGCCCCCTCCGGTCGCGCCATAACTTGCTTCAATACCCCCGGACAAACCATCATGGTTCGGTTTGTTGGTGATTAAACGAATAGTGCCTGTTTGAGAACTAGAGCCATAAAGCGTACCTTGAGGACCATGCAAGGATTCAACCCGCTCCATATCAATGGGGCGAACACTGACCTGCTGTGAGTTGGTCGTCATGGGAATATCATCGAGATACACAGCAACCTGCCCATCGGTATAATATTCAGCTGAACCCGATGAAATGCCGCGCATCGCCAAGGAGTTTCTACCAGGTTGACTTGCTGTTAGCGTGACGCTAGGGAGAGCATTAATATAATCTCTCATACTGGTAATGCCCATGGTCTCGATGGTGTCACCTGAAAAAGCCGTGATACTTTGGGCGGCACTTTGAAGATCTATCGCACGCTTAGTGGCCGTTACCGTGATTTCTTCAATGGTTTTATGCTCCTCATCCGCAAAAGCCGTCGAAGGCAATATTAGATTGGCAATAGCCAAGGCCAGAGGGGCCATAGCAAAACGCTGCATAGGTGAACCGCGCAAAGCGGATTTAGATTTTTTCTTAACGGAGATTGTCATAATGAGCCCTATTCCTCTATTTTCTAATAGAAACGTATGCTTCCCAAGCTGACCTTAATAACAAAAAATTCACAATGAAAAAAGGCAGCACCAAAACACCAAATCGTCTTAATAAACACTAAATTCTTAAACAACCTTCAAAATGCACTTTAAGACAAGTTCAGTCATTACACTCATCGCGCCTCAGAACACATAACCCGTGGTGCATAGAGGAAAATTGTTATAAAAACCCTCTATGGAACAATAGATGAAGTTTTTTCATCTGTCTAGTTAAAACAGCTATATAAATTGTTTTTAAATTTGTTGTTATGTGCTAATTTTGTAGTTTCTATGGTTAAAAATTATGTAAATCATTATGACAAGCCCTATGAATCGATATATAAAATTCTCAACCTTTACTTTAAGTATTTTTGTTTCTCTTACTTTTGCGAACGTAAGCGCATCCTCAGAGCTCTCTGAAGAAAAAATAAGTCTTAGCGATCTTTATCAATTTAATGAGATAAGCTCAATTGATGTTTCTCACTCAGCCAAGCAGATTGCTTATTCTGTTTCATCTGTCGATGAAAAAAACGACCGTTATCGCAACGATATTTGGTTACTAGATGTAAATGAAAATAAAGGAAAAATCCTTCTTAAGGGTAATCCTTGGGTTGGAAAAACAAAATTTTCTCCAGATGACTCATTGTTAGGGTATTTAGCACCTGGGGTGGGCAAGTATTCTGAATATCAACAAATATGGACAATTAGTACAAACTATCGAATAAAAAGACAACTCACTAAACTAAAAGCAAATATCAATGATTTTGAATGGTCACCAGACGGCACTCAAATGATCTTGGTCGCTGAATCCAAATCTAGTGATAAAAAAACAAAAACTAGCGTACAAACGCAGAAACCAATTGTCATAGATCGGTATTATTTTAAGGAAGATGGAAAAGAGTTTTTAGGCGATGAAAGACAACACCTACATCTCTTGGATATTAAAAGTAGAACTACAAGGCAACTCACTAAAGGCACCTCTAATGAGATTCTCCCATCATGGTCCCCAGACAGTAAAAAAATTGCCTATGTGACAAAAACTGGTGAGATGGATCGAACTGATAATTATGATGTCTATGTGCTTGAACTTAATTCAGTGAATAGACCTATTCAGCTAACCACTAACCTAGGTGCAGACTCGTCATCCTCGAGACCTCAATGGAGCCCTGATGGCAAAAAAATTGCCTATCTTCATGGTGGTGACCCTGCTCTTTTATGGTATGCACTGCAAGAATTAGCTGTTATAGACTTGGATACGAAAATAAACTCGATCTTAACAAGAGAATTAGACCGCAATGTTTCGTCGCCACAATGGTCTGATGATGGTCAAAATATATATTTTGTCATTGAAGACAATATGAAAAGTCAGTTAGCAAAGTACTCGCTAACAAATCAAGAGATCAAAAAAATTACCCCGCCTAATTACTACATCGCCGAATGGGCAAAAAACTATGTGGTCAGAAATGAGGTAATCGGTTTAATCCTCTCGGATACTAATTCGCCTGATGAAGTTTTTTTCTATGATGAGAATACTCTCAGTCAACAGTCACATCATAATTCTGATCTTTTATCCTCTAGAAAAATCTTAGAAACAGAAACTATTTCGTTTAAAGCTGCCGACGGCGAAGAGTTATTTGGGATGATGATCAAGCCTGATAATTTTGACCCATCAAAACAATACCCCCTAATCATAAGAATGCATGGTGGCCCCGTCTCACAATATGGTCTCTACTTTAACTATGATTGGCAACTGTTTGCGGCTAATGGCTATGTGGTCATGGTGACCAACCCTAGAGGAAGCTCAGGTAGAGGATTAAATTTTCAAAAAATGATCTTTGCTGATTGGGGAAATGTTGATGCTAGTGATATTAGTCAATTAGCTGATTATGCGATTTCACTTGGTTACATTGATGAGAACAGATTAGGTTTAGGAGGATGGAGTTACGGCAGCATGCTCACCAATTATGTCATAGCGAAAGACCAACGATTCAAAGCAGCTACTTCTGGAGCGGGTATTTCAAACATACTCAGTGGTTTCGGTGATGATCAATACATAAGGGATTACATTACTGAAATTGGTACTCCTTGGGATAATACTGAGACTTGGTTAAAAGTTTCCTACCCATTTCTAAATGCCAATAACATAGTGACACCAACACTCTTTTTGGTAGGTGAAAAGGACTATAACGTTCCATTAATTGGTTCTGAACAAATGTATCAAGCACTCAAGCATTTAAATATTCCAACTGAACTGATTGTTTACCCTGATGAGAATCATTCGTTCTCAACTCCAAGTTACAATAAGGATGTTCTGGAGCGATATCTAGCTTGGTATGATAAATATTTAAATTGATTCCAAAAATAATCGATGAAACCACAATAGCTTTAGTGCTGGTATATCTAAACACTTTTCGAATCCGTTCCTAGCAGAAGTACTTGGGTAACGTTAAGTTAAGTCATTGATTTGTAATGGTGCCCGGGCCCGGACTTGATAATGACC
>JAPKEJ010000101.1 GCA_028822155.1 Porticoccaceae bacterium | reverse complement strand
GAGAACATGGCACCAAAGCCATTTTGTTGTTTTGCTGCTATTTCATGAGTTGGGTTGCCTGATCGAGAGTAATCATATTTTCTTGGCTTAGCGAAATCTTCGAAAGTAAAATTACTTGATAGGTAAAGGGGCGGGGTGACAGCCCCGTATTGGGGGTCGGCGTCGATTCCTGCTCTAACAGATAGGGTGTCCTTGTTGCTTGTCATAGAGATTCCCTGAAATTAATCTAGTGTTATTAAATTTACTCAAAAAAGACGCTTAGACGTCTAAGCATCCAAAGTATTTTAGCGTCTGAGTTTTTCAAGTCAAGATGTATAGATGGCTGAAGTAAGCTACAATAATCAAAGTGAATAAGGGAGAGGTAAGCATGGCTAAGAAGTGGAACGGTGATTTTATCAATCCATACATCGAGCATGGTGAAAAGAAAGACAAGGTCAAAAAAGTTACCGTGTCTATCCCCTTCAGTGTGCTGAAAATACTGACTGATGAGCGCACACGCCGTCAAATCGGCAATCTCCGACATGCAACTAATAGCGAACTGCTGTGTGAAGCATTTTTACATGCCTATACTGGCCAACCACTGCCGGCAGATGATGACCTACGTAAAACTAACAATGACTACGCCCAAGAAATGGAAGACAAGGGTAATACGGATAGAAGCTAAAAAAGACAACCTATCTTGTGGTTTGCATGCGGCTTCGCCCAAGCTTAATCTGAGACCCGGCAACAACACCGCCAAGCAAAATTGGACCTGATGTCGACGAATAGTCACGAGTATTCAAGATATACTACTTCTATGACCTAATGAATCGCTTCCCTCTTCCTGCAATCCAAGGTGCCACTCGGTGATGGACATCATTGAGGTCACATTTTGTGCACATTTGTACAAAAATCCAAGGGATTCCTGTAAATCTAAATAGGCTACGCCGCCAATGGATAGATCTCTTTCGAGACGACTTATTGTATGGCAATAAGTATTTTGAGCATCCTTGATCTTGCCTAGTTTAAGCAATGTAAATGCTAACATAACAGTTGATGAGGTAAGTAGCTCGTACGCCTTCGCCCTCTCAATAATATTACTAGTTAACACAATATCGGCCGTTTCAAAAGCGCAGCCGATATGAGGAAGTGCCCGGCCCCATAAATGGGTATCGTAAAATGACTGCGCCGTATCAAATCCAGTCTCCCACAACGCTAATGCTGCTGAAGGGTTACTCTGAAGATACTCAAGATGCGGGCCACACAGAAATCTTAGTTTCATAATTAATTCTTCCTTTGCAATTCATCGATTTCATCCCTGATTATTTTTATATTAGGTAGAAATCTTCTAAGTAAAACTACTTTGTACTAGTTTGGAATAGCCCCGCTATCGGAGCCTATTCGCTCACTAGGCCAATTCAGTATTGTAAGTGTATTTGACTTCTACTGGAATGTAAATAATAATGATTCGCATTACGATTAAGAGTCAATCTCAACAGCTTTGCGCATGCCTTAGCTGCATATGAGGAAAAAATAGGTTAATACCAATAGAAATTAGGACGGACTATGATGAATAGAAAAATGAATAAATCTAATGTTGTTGCCGAAGTTAGTACGAAAATTATTGTAGCCATATTTACTACGTGGATAATTACATCGCTCTACTACTATAGCTGGATTATCCTTTATCCCTAAATGATGCTCTTTAAGACCAGTCAAAAGGATCCAGTTCTAAATAAATGTAGCAATTTCACCAAACGATAACCTCTCGATATCTGGCACCAACGCGCCCGCAGCTGGGTAGCCTACTACCAACAACAAAAATGGTCGCTCATGACTGGGCCGATCAAGGATTTTAGTTAAAAATTTCATCGGGCTGGGTGTATGAGTAAGTGTACCCAAACCTGCCTGGTGCAAAGCAGTAATTAACATGCCGGTGGCAATACCAACGGACTCTGATGGGTAGTAGTTTTTGTGCTTAACACCCGCTTCGTCAATGGTCACCTTTTTAAGAAATACCGCAATCAACGCTGGCGCCCTTTCCAAGAACGGTTTGTTCGGGTCTGTCCCCAATGGAGCCAAAGCCTGCAACCATTCGTCAGACGCTCGGTTGTCATATAGCTCTCGCTCTTCTATTTCTGCAGCGTCACGAATCTGCTTCTTTATTGCAGGGTCCTGAACCACTACAAAATGCCATGGTTGCATGTTGGCACCACTAGGCGCTGAGCCTGCGGTCAATATCGCGTGTTCAAGGACCGACCTAGGAATTGGCTGATCAGAAAAGTCGCGTACTGACCGGCGCTTGGACATCTGCTGATAGAATAAGGCCGCCGACGCCTCCATTACCCGCTCTTCCTGAACAGAAAATGCTAAAGGGATAAAGGGGTCTGATTTGGCCATGCTGTCTACCTTAAGGGCGGAGAGATATTGTTACCATACTGCAGATCAGGTTACCCCATGAAATAGCCCTAAGCAACTCAGCCAGATGACACTAGGCTTTCAGCTGTCAAGGGTTGCCAAAATCTCTTCATCTGAGACTATTGATCATACCGTCATAACCAAAACGAATAGCTCAATATTTTATCTGACTTATTTGTTTCGGAATTAA
>JAPKEJ010000012.1 GCA_028822155.1 Porticoccaceae bacterium | reverse complement strand
GCGGTGGTTGTGCAATCTCGTTTATCCAGCATGGATCAATCACTCCAAGAAGCAGCAATGGATCTTGGTGGTAGACCCATGCAAGTGGCTTTTGATATTACCTTGCCACTCATTGCACCCTCCATGCTATCGGGTTGGCTGTTGGCCTTCACCCTGTCATTGGATGATCTAGTCATTGCCAGCTTCACCTCGGGCGCTGGTGCTAGTACTTTGCCAATGGTGATTTTCTCTAAAATTAAACTGGGTGTAACACCCGATATTAATGCGCTGGCTACGTTAATTATTGGCATTGTGAGCATTGGGATCATTATCGCCAGCTGGATAATGTTCAGACAAAGCAAACATAACGGCGTTAAATGAGTATTGAGTCACCGCTCAAACGCTTGAATCGATCAATATCAATCAGCCTGAAAGCTAACCCATCGTCGCTGTTGATTCTCTAGCCGCTTGCAAATCAACATTCTTTATAGGGAGCTGCCGAATACGATTGCCGGTGGCATTAAAGATTGCATTGGTCAGCGCTGAAGCAATCGGCGGAGTGCCCGGTTCGCCAGCGCCGCCCCAGTCTGCACCACTGTTGATTATATGGGTCTCGATCGCAGGCGCATCCGACATACGGACGGACTGATAATCATGAAAATTACTCTCCACCACAGCACCGTCTTTAATAGAGATCTCACCAAACAAGGCCGCACTCAACCCATAAATAATGCCTGATTCAATCTGCGCCTTCATACCATCAGGTGACACCGCATAGCCTGCATCGATAACCGCCACCACCCGATCGACTGATAGATTGCCATCTTTGACGGTCACTTCGACAACTTCTGCAACGATGGAGCCAAATGAAGACTGTAACGAAATACCTCGCCCTCTTCCAGGCGCCAGCGGTATATGCCACTGCGCCTCTTTAGCCGCCTTGGTTAATACAGCAAGTTGTCGTGGAAGATGCTGTAGGCGCGCGACACGATAGTCAAAGGGATCCTGGCCTGCAGCGACTGCCACTTCATCGATAAATGATTCAGTGAAAAAGCCATGATGAGAATGAGCTACGCTACGCCATGCCCCGAAGGGAATATGAGTAGGACTGCGAACGTGACCAATATCCTGTACATCAACTGAATAAGGGATAAGCGCAGCTTCATCGGGCTCGTGTTTGTCCACATAGGTGTTTTCCCATGCAATTAGATCACCACTATCATCAAGCGCAGCACGGAAGCGACTCTGAATGGCGGGACGATAAAAATCTTGCCGAACATCTTCTTCTCGTGTCCAAAGAAGCTGTACCGGACGTCCAAGACTCACCGCCAACTGCGCTGCCTGAATCGCATAATCAGGCCTTGATTTGCGACCAAAGCCGCCGCCCATAAAACAGTTATGCACCGTGACGTTCTCAATATCAAAACCCAGCGCGTTCGCAATGGCTTGTCGAAAGCTCAATGGGCTTTGGCAACCTACCCAAACTTCACAATGACCATCGTTAACCATAGCGGTTGCGTTTAGAGGCTCCATGCAGGTGTGGGCGAGAAAAGGCACACGATAATCAGCATGGATCACCTGAGCTGCATTCTCCATAGACGCTACTAAATCGCCCTGCGCAATATCAGATTCACGATCCACACCAGCGCTTATATCTCGATCAAACTGCTTGAAAATTGCATCACTGGATACACCATCATTCTCTGTGCTCCGCCATTGAATATTGAGAGCATCCATTCCCTGTTTCGCGGCCCAATAACCTTTGGCTACTACAGCAACTGATTCTGCATAGGTGAATTTACCAAGCATTGAACTCACCTCGGCAGACGGTAACTGAACAACATCCACAACGCCGTTGATTGCGCGCGTGCGCACTTCATCGACGCTATCGATACCGCCGCCAAAGGTGGGCGCCCGCATCACCGTGGCATAAAGCATGTCAGGTAAGCGTACATCAAGAGCAAAGATTGCCGTACCATCGACCTTACTCGGGAGATCATGCCGTTCGACATGTCGCCCCATAATTTTAAACTCATCTACCGACTTTAAGGTCGGTGATACCGGTGGTGTCATCTGACTAGCCGACTCGGCAAAGGCACAATAGGGCTCCACCCGACCACTGGCTTTGTGAATCAGTTGGCTATTTTCCGCAATCACTTGGTTAACCGGCACTTGCCAGGCTTCTGCTGCAGCGATCTTTAACATCTCCTTTACTGCAGCACCGGCAATACGCATCCCATATGCACCAGTGGTTCGAACACTAAGACTACCCCCGGTAATCTGCAAATCAAGGACATGCGCCGTACGGATAAGGGCACCTTCGACGGTGGGAAGAACAAAATCAGGAATATCCGCTCCGGCCAGCAGCATAGCTTGGGCCATGGGATAGTTAGCAAATTCACCCAGAGCAGGCGCTTCTTCAAACTTTACAAGGTCCCAATCAGCATCCAGCTCATCTGCTAACATCTGAGCTAAGGCAGTACCGACACCCTGACCCATTTCAGCATGTGGAATAATCGCAGTAACCACGTTATCGCTATCAAGCTTTACCCAGGTGTGAAGTAAGGTTTCACCATCGCCGGCAACATATTTGGATAGTTTTGCGGCGCGATTACCCGGACGAATAGCAACACCCACAATTAAACCGCCACCGGCCACAACACCAGCACTAATAACCGCCCTTCTGGTCCACTTACCCATTGTTAATCTCCCGAGCTAACTCAGTAACGGCAGGATCAAATTGCTGCACCCCTGCGACAGACTTAATCGCTCTGCGAATTCGAGAATACATGCCACAACGACAAATATTGCCCGCCATAGCAATATTAATATCTGCATCAGAGGGCGACGGGTTAGTCGCCAAGAGCGCCGCAGCAGACATCAGTTGACCAGACTGGCAGTAACCACACTGGGGCACCTGCTCTTCAATCCAAGCCTGCTGAAGCGGGTGAAGTTCATTATTATTAGGCGCAAGCCCCTCAATAGTCGTAATTTTTTGCCCACTAACCGCTGACAGAGGTGTGACACAAGAACGCATGGCCGTACCGTCAACATGCACTGTGCAAGCGCCGCACTGAGCCATACCACAACCAAATTTTGTGCCCGTCAGTGCAAGTTGCTCACGGAGGACCCATAGCAAGGGTGTTGAGGGGTCTACCTGTAGTTTTTGTTCAGTACCATTAACAGTTATTACGGTCATTTCTGGCTCTCTCAGCATAGTTTAGTTTAAGGGTACTATTATTGCCTTGTACAGTATGATATATCGACTAGGGTGATTTTAACAAGTAGACAAATTAATCATACTAGTATTTAAATGCATACTATAAAGAAATACAAAACCTCCTCGGGATAGGCTGTTATGAGCTGTGATCATGGCACTAAAAACGATAGCGTATTTTTGCAATTAGGGACTCCACTTGAACCCCATTCCATCCCTCATTAAATAATGTTTTAGGCCCCTCATCACCATCCTCAGTGCCATAAAATCCTCCACGGCTATAAACAAAAAAGATATCTGAAAGAGGAGCAAGCTGGTAGCGATATCGTATTTGGAAAGCCGTATCACTGACGCTAAAGCTCGAAGAGGCCGTGTTCGATGTCGTCAGATGACCACTGTTCTCAAGCTGATAGCTGTTTATAGTCTTGGCATCTATCCCTATCCATTGAAATTTCAGCCGCACTTCTTGGCGACTTGAAGGATACCAATCTAACCGAACCCCCCCACTATACCTGTCAGCCTCATAACCGGCCAACTGGGATACACCTGCATCCCATAACAGCCACTCTCTGTACTTTTTAAACCCAATATTACCACCAAGGGTTAAGGTGTCAGTCAGATATAATTGCGGGCTAAAATGGGCTCCGTAGTATAATTCCTGTGTATCCTCTGTTCCCGTATAAACTTTAGCACTAAACACATAATCACTGCCCCTGGGACTCTCATACCTCAGTGACGCTTTATGCTTTGCTGACCGAAAATATGACCCATTACCTCGGGTAATGCGATCATCCCAGCCCGATGATGTAGATTCTAGATCTGCAGATATCTTGCGAGTAGATTTAAATATCCACTCAAATTTCAATTGAGTCCAACCGTATAGCCGGTCACCATCTGCATTCTCAGCATAGGAGTATCCAAATTCAGTAGAACCTGATAACAAGGATGATTCCTGCCCATATTTGAGTCGATTGCGCCGATGAAAACCAGAAAATTCGTCGTATGCATTTCGCCTCATATAGCCCATATCATTCATCTCAAATTCATCTCCATAATGAGCAAAATATAACGCATGAGACAATTCATCATTGGGCGTATAAGACCAGTTCATGTATCCCGCATAATCTTGCTGATCAATCGCTTGATAGTCATTTTTATCATTAGGTAGCTGCTGAATATCACTGTACAAAATTTGTGCGGCGAATCTGACTTGATCGCTGGAGTCCCATTTCAAGTCAACACCTTGAACGGTGGCCTCGCGTTCTAGTGAATCTCGAGTGACATGGGTTAATTGATGCCCAAAAAACAAATTATCCACTTTTCTCTGAATCCGACTGGCAATAAATTCGCCACCGGCACCCTCTTCAGACATATCTTCTCTCACAGCAAATAGACCCATATCAGCTGATTTTCCATAGTGGGTCAGCTTCGCCGCTACATCTATGTCCAATAATCCACTGCCGACACCTGCGCCGATCCGACGCGTATAGAGGACAACATCTTCATAATGTTGTGCGTTGTTAAACAGTGCTTGATTTTCGGTAAAGAACGGTCTTTTCTCAGCCACAAATGTCTCAAAGGCAGAAAAGTTAACCACCAAATCATCGCTCTCAACCTGCCCAAAATCAGGGTTTATAGCCCCCGTTAGTTGAGTATTACTGTTCGGCCGCCATATAAAATCTAAACCTACTTTTGTATCATTAGTCGCAATTGTGTCATCGGAGCTCTTTATATTAAGATTGTGACTAGCATAAGGAAACCAGTCCAACGTGGAGGCTTTAACCTGTTCAACCTCTACCGTATGCCAGTCCTCCATGAACGTAGTTCGAGTATAAAATGCATTGGGGAAGGCAAAACGCAACGATTCGTTATAAACCACTCGCGAGAACCATAGAGCCATCTTTCTTTTATCATCCGAAGACCTAGACATTGGCGCAACCGTCCAGGGAATATGAATTTCGCTGTACCAGTAATCTTCATCACTAGATGTTTGAGAATACCAGGTGCCATCCCAATCGGTAGAGTGTTTTCCACCTCCCATGATACCGTCTTGCCTAGAGTTAGCCGATCCCACGGTAAAGTCATAAGCCGACTCAGCGGTGCCATCAAAATCAATTCCAACCATGACACGGTCAGCTTTTATGTCTGCATCTCGAGCAAAACGTCTATTAATTCTCTTTACAGAGGCAGGTTGATAATTCGTAAATCCAATAAAAATACCTTCTTCATTGGTTATCAGCCGCACTTCAGTGGCGTATTTGGCAGGATCACTGGTGAGCGGCTCTACGGTGACAAAGTCTTTATAAACCCTAGCATTTGCCCACTCTGGCTCATCGAGCACCCCGTCAATTTTGATGGCACCATAGGTAACAGGCACCATTAGGCAACCTAGAGCGACTAGCAATAAATAACGATAACTGGCTTTAGACATAAACGCGGATATTTTCTCTTTAGTTTTAGAACACGGCTATTTTATGGAGTTTTTCTGAAATTACTATCTCGACATGCAGTAAACTCATTCTATTAAGACGGCGTACTACATTATTTGGATTCTTTTTATTTAAGGTGGCCTTCTTTTTCTGACACTCTATTTTCATTACGCCACTCCCCAACATCCATTTCAATGGCAACGAGGCCGGCAATCCATACAAACTCATCCCAGACAAACATATAATGTAGTCGATAGATTCAGTAACAAAATAGTGAACCATGAGGATCGCCAACAAATCCGGATAGTTGCGGCTTGAGTGATAAAAGTGGCTCCTTACCGAGATCATCCTCCGAAATACCAAGACAAACCGAATCCAAAGTACCCTTACAACTCTTCATCTCTATCTTTTATTTCTCAAGGGTATCTAAAAAGCGGCGGGAGGAGTTGCCCTAGCCCGATCTGGCGCCCAAAACGGCTTGCTTTGTACTTTGCACTTGGCCACTTTACTATGGTGACGAAGCTCTTTCGTATAATAAATTTCGGCCCAAATACTGTCTTTAATTGCTTCTGTCTTGACCATTGCCAAAGCAATATTGGCCTTTACAACGGGCGACCACATCGCCGAGGTGACATAACCAATTTCTTTGATACAGCCTTCATCGGCATACAAAAAGGATTCCTCAGCAGGTTTGTTACCCTCGATATCCAACTTAATTAGCGTATATTCGGAGCCGGTATCTCGAGCACTCATTAGGGCTGTACGGCCATTAAAATGTGGTTTTTTGAAATCTACTAGCCAATCCAAACTCAATTCAAAAGGCGTTTGATCATAATGGTAGTGAATGGTTTTTAATGCTTCATTAAACTCCATTCCAGGCATGATAAAACCTGCCTCCAATCGCGCCATGTTTGTCGCAGCCTCCCCATAAGGCTGAATACCGTAATCCTCCCCAGCCGCATAAAGTGCATCCCAGAATGATAAGGCCAATGACGGGTTAATCCATAGTTCATAACCTAAATCGCCAGTGAAACCGGTGCGCGACACCATTAGAGGCTTATCTTCACTACCGGCAAAGGAAAAATGCGCAATGCAAAAAGGCTTGAGTTGATCGATACCTTCAAGGCCCATTCTCTTCAGTACTTCACAGGTCGTTGGGCCTTGAAATGATAGACCTGCAATAGTGTCTGAGGCATCTTCAATCTTCATCTGATTGAACCCAAAAGCACTCTTCCTTAACCAAGCAAGCGATGGACTACCGCAGGTCAGTAAAAATTTATCAGTACCCAATTTGAAAATTGTACCGTCATCAATTAATCTGCCCTCGTCCGTACACCAACAGACATAGGTCACTCTATTTTCTTTGAGCTTGGTGATATCACGAGTCACCATTCGATCTAACATTGCCTCTGCATCAACACCACTAATAATGTACTTTTGCATTGGGCAAATATCATAAGTGGCGCAGCTATTGCGCACACAGAAATATTCGTATTCCTCGTCATAATAATAATCGGCAAACTTATACCCGTTCCAACTGGACCAAGCATTGCGCAAGTTAAGCGCTGCCTGACGAGGGTGAAAAGGGCTTTCTTTTAGACGCTCACCCGCAAAGGGATCACTGGATTCTGTCTGACTATTCATCATAAAAATCATCCTCTGGCACCGTATTAGGCCGCTTTAAGTCGATCAATATTTCTCGCGCCGCATTGGCTCCGCAGGCTGAGGACACTCCTCCTCCCGGATGGGTGGATGAACCACACATGTACATATTTTTAATCGGCATTCGATATTGGGCATACCCTGGGAATGGACGGTTAAACAGTAATTGATCAATCGTTAATTCACCCTGAAAGATATTGCCCTCAGTGAGACCAACCTCAGCTTCAATTTCATGAGGCGTGCGTACCTCCATATGAACAATCAGATCTTTAAAGCCTGGACTATAACGCTCTATTTTATCAACAACTGTCTGACCAAAGGCGTCCCGCTTCTCTGGGGTCCAAGGACCATCAGCGAGTTGTGGTGGGCAGTATTGAATAAAGTTAGACATCCAGTGCTGTCCCGGTGGCGCTACGGTCGGATCCCAGGCAGACGGTATCACCGACTCTATGAATGGGTCATCTGACCAGCGTCCATGCTTCCAGCAATCATAGGCCCGCTCCAAGGTTTCCATCGAGCCAACAAAACCTTGTCCACCCCGATTAATATAGCGATTGTCCGCAACATTATTAAATTTAGGCAGTCCTGATAGGGCAATATTAACCTTGCCTGATGAGCCACGAATTTTAAAGTTCTTCGCTTTTTCATAAATTCCAGGAGGTAGATCATCTTTGTCCATGCACTGGGTAAAAGTACGTTTTGCATCCATATTGGAGACAACAATATTGGCATATAACTCATCACCATTTTCAAGCACTACGCCTGTGGCCTTACCGTTTTTGACGAGAATTTTGTCGACGCCCGCATGGGTACGAATTTCACCGCCGTGCTCTTTTACAGAACCCGCAATAGCATTAGAAATCGCCCCCATACCGCCTCTTGCCAGCCCCCAAGCGCCAACGTTGCCGTCGACATCACCCATGACATGATGGAGTAACACATAGGCCGATCCTGGAGAGTACACCCCTAAAGCCGTGCCAATAACACCCGGACTAGCCATAGCCGCTTTAATAAGATCATCTTCAAAATAATCGTCGAGAAAATCAGCAGCACTCATGGTGAAAAACCGAATGTATTCATACAGTTCTTTTTCCCCCAGTGACCAGAATTGTTTTGCCAGCCATAGCAGCTCGCGAATATCTCTGGGTCTGAATGATGTTGGATCGGGAGGCGTTCGAAGTAAGGTTTTTCGAATTAACTGGGCATAGCGGCCAAGGTCTGCCTGAAACCTAAACATCGCATCCGCATCATGCGGTGAGCGGCGTCGAAGCTGGTTATACTCGGCCTCTTCAGAGTGATAGCTGGTCATGGTATCGCCATTATCAGCAAAGACTACTGTGCCTAAATATGGGACGAGTACCAAACCATGCTTGGTCAGATTAAGATCTCGATGGATCGCCTGACGCATCATACTGCAGACATAGGAACAGCTTGAATAGAACCAACCATCATGCATCTCGCGGGTGACAGCGGCGCCTCCAATGTATTCATTTTTTTCGACCACTAGCACATCAAGCCCAGCTTTTGCCAGATAGGCTGCATTAGTCAGTCCATTGTGCCCAGCACCGATGATAATCGCGTCATACTTTTTCATCGTTTCTTTTCCGCCCGTAGGATTTCTTTAGCCGCATTATGGCCTGGACCACCCATGAGCCCACCACCGGGGTGACTTCCTGCGCCACATAAATACAAGCCTTTAACAGGCGAACTGTACTGCCCCGCCTCATAGGTTGGCCGCATCATCAACATCTGATCCATCGCCAATTCAGTGTGATGCCAATGACCACCGGTGACATTAAAGGTCTGTTCTAGATCAGCTGGCGTCATTAGCTCACCGTGAACGATATGCTTCGTTATACCCGGAGCATACCTCTCAAGGGTCTGAACTAACGTTTGATAAAGCGCCTCTTTAGCATGATCTGTCCAGCCAGTTTTGAGCGAATGGGGGATATACATGACATGAGCCGACAGAACATGGCAGCCCTTTGGCGCCAAGGTTGAGTCTTTTACGCTGGGGAGTAATATTTCCATCACTGGAGAATCTGAATACTCTCCATACTTGGCGTGATCAAAGGCAAACTCAATGGCATCCATCTCGGGAGCAATGATCATTCGACCACAGGGTTTTTCAACACCCGTAAACATCGGTAGATCACTTAGTGCAAGATGTAATTTGGCGACATAGCCATCGCATCGCAGTCTATTAATTCGGTTAGTAAATTCAATCTCTAGATTTTTAGCGCCCACCAAGTTTAAAAATGTGCGCTTCGGATCGGCTGAGGATATGACGCGGATCGCCGAGATTTTTCGGCCATCGGCAAGTTCAACACCAGTCGCTTTTAGGCCATTCTCATCGCCATCCACAATAATACGACTGACCGCAGCATTTGTCTGGATCTCTACGCCAGCACTGACTGCTGCCATCTTTAAAGCATTAATTAAACTCTCAATACCACCTTCTGGCAGCGAGTGAGCACCGTGATCTTTACCACTCATCCGGTATAGCATGTTGAGAACGGTCGCATTAGGTGAGCGTGGTGCCATTTTTGATCCCACTAACCCATCCCAACTAAGGACTGCTTTTAAAAGATCGTTATCGAAATTCTCGTCCATTAAATCTCGCGCCGGCAGAGTAGCAACGCGCATAAACTCGCCCATATCTTTCTTGCCAAGCATACGTAAATTCAGCCCAAGATGACCAAAGGTCATGAGATCAGATACCGTATTATGGCCAATACGCGGCATTGTTTTAAGCCAAAACGGTTTTAATACCTTCGCAAAACGTTTAAGTACGGCAAGGTACTCTGAGTATTTTTCAGCATCATCAGTGCTGACTCCGCTTATTTGATCACCGGATAACACGACAGGGGTTCCCTGTAAATTCAGGCCAATCGTCTCCAGAGTCTCACCGCTAGGATTAAATCCATGGGCAGAAAGATTTAATTCGCTGGCTACAGTTTCAGAAAAATGGCTGAGGCTATGCGCCACAGATACTTTGTAGCCAGGATGAAATTCTCGGGTCGCCGCTAATCCACCGACATGGCTGGATGACTCTAGTAGCAACACAGAATGTCCCTTTTGGGCGAGGTAAGTCGCACAGATTAGGCCGTTATGACCAGCACCTATAATGATATTATCGTAATCGTCCAACTGTTAGATTCCTAGGGTATTTGATGTTGAGAGATTATTGGCAGCTTACCTTAAGCACCACCACGCCTATACGCTTTGAGTGTCGTTATACTATACCTCAGCTTCGTTGATTTCCTTACGCCATTCGACCATATTCATTTCAATAGCGGTAAAGCCAGCAATCCAAACAAACTCATCCCAGGCAAACATATAATGGCCTCGGTAAATCCAGTACGCAATGGCAGCCCAGAGCAAAGAATACAGGCATAGTTTAGCAGTCCTCAACACTTTAAAAATAAGACCTTCGCCAATATTGCGGTCTTGCAACCATACAGCTACCTCAATAGTGAAAAGAATCACTAACCATGTAATCGCCTCAAACAAATCAATCCAAGCTAACTGTTTTTCAATCACTAATCCAGCGTGATCCTCAACAATAAGAAAGGTTGGTGGATCGACATAAAAAAACTGAGTAGCAGTAGATAGACTTGCACAATTACTTTGATCAATTTCGGTGTAAACCAAATTAAAAGCGTAAGACACATCTTCATCGATCATCTGGCAGAGACTAGTAATCCCCTCAATGGGGACCGATGCATAAAGCTCCATCAAGTTACCAAACCAAGCATAAAGCGTGTGTGCTAAGGACACATAGCATATCAACCGAATAGCCTGCATTAGCAGAACCTTGCTGCGCGATAACGGCTCATCGGAGAGCAGGTAGGTTTCAAGCTCAAATAGCAGCAATAGAGTAATCCAAGCACTTTCATCAATCGTCGTTGCAAAGGACCGCGTTATCTCTAGAAATGTACTGCCGCTGCGCAGCGTATGACTAGAAATCAACAAGTCTTCACGGATGTATAGGAAAAAATTAAAGATCAATAAGGAGTAGACCACCAGCTTTAATAGCTGCAGGGTATTCAGAGGATACGGCCCAATTTTCATCACGGGTGAATTCGTCACTTATATCTCCTTAAACAATAAAGGTTTACTTACTCTAGCCCTTGATACCAGATCGGCGATGTCCAGGCCATTTCCCTAATCGTCTGAGGATAACTTTGGTCAGTACATACCGCTGGACGCTTATCTTCATCCAAAGCTGCGCAGTCATAGGTATGCCAGCGAGGCGTTGCTGGCTCTACTGCTCGCAGATAGTAATAAGCTGATTGAGCAGAATCAAAGCTATCATCGGTATAGACCTTACACAGGCTATCCGCACCGGCTTCTTCATTTGCTATGGATATTACCTGAGTATTCATTTTACCCAAAGCGTCTATCCAACCCTTAACGAGATGCAGTTCTTGGAGTTTTTGGCCGTCAGGATCTTTAGCTGCATAGGCTAAAAATATCGGCTTGCTGCGTTTGTCCGAAGCAATTAAATCAGCTCCCATGGGCACGCCACCAGCATAAGCCTGAGTGATCATATCGCTGCTCTCACACATATTACTATCGAACCCCCACCCCGCAAATAACCGCGGTCTAATTCGTGGGCCTGAAGTGCCAAAAACTTCTTTTCGTAACATTGCGTCAAAGATCGCATCGCGGGTATTTTCAGCAGCCCAAATGCCCGCTAAACCGCCAGGATTGCCGTCAATGCCACTAGTTAATAACCCTGGCTGGAGACGCTGTGCTGGGTTAGCTTCGCCTGAAACCGCGCCTACCCAGGCTGATTCTTTGACACCACCTGAGGTCGCCGAATGGGTATCTGTAGACGCAATAATACCTAATTTAATCGGATTGAGCCCTATAGCTTGCTCTTCTTTAAGACCCACTAACAAGGCCGACCTTTGGAAGTCTGTCGGATGAACACAACCAGCGCCGAGCATTCCGTAGGTGCCAATGGTGCCCTCTGGGCATTCCACCGTCACTTTAGATGCCTCCACAATGACAAGCTCAGTGGAGCTGAAATCACTAGTGAGATAAGTTTTATCTTCACCCATACGCCTGACTGCTTCAATGTCGCAAAGCTCATCTGGAGCGCCAAAGACGGAACTCAAACCATTAATGCATTCAGAGCCGCCTTTATGCTGAAAAATCTCCATAATCGGTTCGCGCTTCAAACGACTTTTTGCATAGGCACGTTTTGCAGCAGTGGTGTCCTCCAGTTGCATATAAGGCGCCATACGTCCGTTAGCTAAATTGGAGTTATGTGGAATGGTTAAGTAATCACAACCGTTCTCTGCGTCACACACAGCATCTAAGGCGGCCCATAATTTACTATCGATGGGCGCATCTATATAACTTACAGGTAGTTCTGGAACCGAATCAGTCCTGAAAATCACATTGCGGTGATAGTTCGAGGTACCCGGGGTTCCCGTGTATTCATAGGCCACAAAGCTAGTAAATTCGCAGGGAGTGTTAGCCTTATTAGAAGTAGCCTGAATATCTTGCCATGGAGACTGCGCATAATCGCGACAAAGGCCGCCATCTTCACCGCAGACCTCTGGAATTCTGGTCGGTGTCTCTGTAGTAATAACAGTACCCAACAGAATCATGCCTTGGCGCTCATTAGACCTGTAGCCCGAACAAAATTTTGTATCATAAACGGGAGAACCTGCCGTACGACAAAGAGCTCGTTCACCTAAAAATTCTCCATGATCGGTCACTGCTAAAAAGTCTAGCGGGCGGTCTAGTTTTGTTCGCCCAACCGCAACGCCTTTATCGTTAATGGGGAAAATAGGTATTTCCTCACCACGAGCATAGCGATGGGCATCTTCGGGAGTTGCTCCGGTGCTATTAGCGGCAGCATCAAAGGAATAACTGGTGTGAATATGCAGATCACCAAATAATGCTTGACGGTTTTGATCTGAATTATCACAACTAATCATTTGCGCAGGACTCTCGGTTTTCCCGGAATCAGCGGTCATTAACGATGACTGAGGGCCGGATGACTGATCACTGCAAGCAGCCAGCACAGTGGTCATAAACAGCGCAGACATTAGGCGCAGGTTAACTCGATCTAACATAGTTTTTCCTTTTATTTCTCTGAGTACTCAAAGATAGTATTTTTATTGAAATAGTGAGTTTATTTACCCTTTTTACCGCCCATATATGACACCCATATTTTCCGGACGCCGCCCTCAGGAACAGCCAGTGTGCCACTCCATCCCTGAGGCAAGACTAAACCTTCACCGGACCCAAATACTTCAGGCTCACCATCGCTGCTGGTCATGACTAAACTGCCATCAAGTACGATCATCAACTCATCATAACCAAGATCTTTATAGGTCATCTCGCCTGGCTTACTTTCCCAGACACCGATACCGAGATTTTCGTCGTCGCTGTAGTAGTAATCATGTCCTCGTGCAATAAGATTACCCCTGCCTGGCTCATAAGGCGCAAAATCACTTAAATTTTGCCCCCCTAATCGCGTCTTATCCAAGCGCACAATAGCCGGTGAATTCATTACATGCCCATCAGCATAAGCTTTAGTGGTGCCTACGTAAGTATCACTCACGATACCAATAATGAGCATTAGAGAGCTCCAACTAACAAAACCAAAAATTCTAATCGCCCTGGCGTAGCGCGAAACGCCTTCATGAGATTTGTGTGTCATCTTTTACCTCCTCTAAATCTGGATTTATATTAATGACTCAGCGGGGAAAGTATCGTACTGCTCCCCACCATTATCGAAGTCATACCATGGGGCCTTTGAGCCCATAAAAATATGGTAGCCTGGAGTTAATTTAGGATTGTTATCGATCACACCCATTGCCACATACAGAGCATCGGGTTCTGACGTTAACGCAACCAATATATTTGAACCGCAATGCTTGCAGAATAGCCGAGTGTGGCTCTTGGATGATGCGTAATAAGTAATATCTGACTCACCGGTGGTATAGGAAAAAACACTGCGCTCAACCCCAGCGAAGGTTGCAAAGGCAGCTCCATGCAGACGTCGGCACTGACTGCAATGGCAATGACTATAGTCATTGATCTCTCCATCAATCTGAAAACCAACTCGAGCACACTCACATCGTCCCGTTATCATTTTTGCCTCCTACTACATGCCGCTTTAAAAGTTGTTAGATGGAGTAACATAACTCCTTGAATGCACCCAGAGTGGCTTGACTCAAACAGTGCAGCTTGCCCAAGTTGCTCGCCGCTCAAGTTCCTGACGGTGGCTGTAATCAGTCTGGGTATCACATATATTTCTATTATTATAAATAATTTAAGTAAGATTATTCAGTACTGTAATGTTTAGGTCCTTACGTGTTCAATATTTGAAAGATCTAAGCTCTTACTTTCACGACTATATAGGCCCCCGCAGAGATGAGAAACATCGGTAAAAACGGCACAAAGGGATAATATGGAACTAGCGCTTCGACAAGCCTCATAATTTCATGATACTGATAAATAGGTGCATATAGATCCCACGCAGTCTCACCCCATAATGAACCAACACTTGCAATCAGCCCGAGTAGAATAAGAATTTTACCAGTACATCTGATCCAAAAAGTGTACGTTAATACGTTGGGTCTTTTTTGCATACCAGAATTCCTTTTTTATAGCTTACGTTGGTTAACCTAACTCAGCTACGGCCCTATGAGCCTGCTCGATCGCAGATTCCATCATTGCATTGGCGGCAGAATCTGCATTAGCAATACTGATACGACCAAAGGGTTTGCGACCAATCATATGGGGATAGCGAGGGTCGGCGTCGTCGTCATAAACCGTATCAAACAATGGGTTATACCAATAGGAATAACCGTGAGCCCAGCGATTAACCGTAATGCCAACGATATCCTCTGCGGCATTAAAGCCCCCACCCCCAAGCATACTCTGCAACTGACTGCGTACATTGCGTTCTATAACGTCAAATGGGGTGGTCAGCAATTCATAACGCCCCAACCGATACTGCTGCTGCGCAGTTAAGCCCTCACCATAACGATGAGGAAATCGCTCCATGTGAACTATTATTGGCTGATCTTCATCTTCGGAAAAACTGTACTCACCTAGGCTTACTGGAAAGTCGAGCATGGCATTTATGTGATAACTACCAGGGCAAACGGCAGCTCCAATACCTAGCTTCTTCCACGCCTTCCAGTTGCGCAGTGCCACGGTGGTATAGAGGATAGGGATTTTTACCTGAAAACCCAAAGCCTCTCGCTGGACCTCTGGTAGCTCAGGGCATAGATGCGGGATCATACTGCTATTACAGGCGAGCACTGAGCCTCTTGCTGTGATCTTAAAAGCCTGACCATTTTGCACATAGGACACAGTTACCTGCTTAGTGCCTTTCGGACCGCTACTGTTTTGTACCTGGGTTACTGTGCTATTTAAGCGAAGCTGTATCTTGCTCTCTGCCTTATCAAGCTGAGAGTAATCAAAGTGGGCGCTGATGACGCTTTCTATAGTATCACCAGGCGCGACTGCTGGAATCATCTTGCGCACTAATTGGCGGGCTATAGACGCATTACCATCGGGAAAGTGGTGTATATATGCCTCATCTGATTCTAGTTCAGGTAATCCTGTAGCCTTCCATCCCGGCAAGCCCCCATAGGACATGGCACTGAAAGCGTTAACAGAATCAATGCCAACCCCTGAGTCAATAGTTAGATCCTGCAAGACCGCTAGCACCTCGGCCTGACTAATACCCAGATGTTTAACGAGGAAATCGCGATAACTAATATTGTACAAATAGTCCCACTTATCAGCCTTGGGTATTTTAGAGAGTCGGTCATCCTTCATCGTCAGTAAGCCGACAAATTGCCTCTTAGCTTCAGCAGAGATCGGCATTTTATCCACCGCTTGTTTAGCAGATAGCAGTGAAGGCATAACTGGTATGTAGTCATCAAATGCACCCAAATCATAGGGCACCATACTTTTTTTACCCCATATCTCCCGATCAAAGTGAATGCCTGCACCCAACTTATGTCGCTTAAAAAATGCTTGATCATAGGCTGTATCAAACACCTTAGGTTCGACGCCAAGATCACCTAACAAATTCTTAACAATGCGACTATAGCCTGAGGGCTCTTGCATAGTCTGAGCGCCACCATAGCCAATGAGTGTTCGATCATTAACCTCAAATTCATTGCGTTTAGCATGGCCGCCAAAATCATCATGATTCTCAAGAATAAGGATTTGCGCATTAGGATATTTTTTACGATAAAAATAGGCCGCTGACAGTCCACTAATACCACCGCCAACTACGACCAAATCATAGACAAAGTTTGCGCCTGGCTGCTCTGGGCCCCAGTCGGTTTTGCCTTTTCGGGCTAATCCATGACTAACCTCAAAGGACCCCTCATGGTTACCACGCAAGCCTCTCAGTCGCGGGGGGTAGTAGGTAGCATCGATTAGGTCTTCAGGCTTTGGTCCATGAGCCTGCTCAGCCCAACTTAGCTGCGGCATTAAACCGGTCACGGTTAATCCCGCCAATCCATTAAGCATATCTCGCCGAGTGATAGGCCGATCCATGCCCAAATAATCGTCAGACTTTTTCATTCATTAACGCCTATCACGTGGAAGATTTCAATTTCGTCTTATCCTTATTGAGCGATTTTTTTTGTTCTTTTTTACTCCAAGCCAACATTCGCAAACCCCAGGCACCAAAACCAAACCAGTAAAATACATAGTCATAAATTTCAAGGGTCCCGTAGTAATAAAGCTCATACCAATAGACGCTCCAGGCGTACGCCCAAAGATAATAGATACCAGCCTTATGCAGATTACGCCACTGCTTGAGGGTCAAGCGACTACGACCAAATTCAAAAGACGTGGCTACCATGGCCAACAAAAAAAGATACCCACCCACACCCTCAATGGTATCACTCAGGTTGTAGACCTCTTCGACATAATAGTGACTGTGAATATTGACAAGCCACAAAATAAATAAGGCCTGCCAAGCCATAGCTGAGGCAAAACAAAGCCCCAGAAATTTTCGATTTCGAACTAACCACCGACTAAAAAGACTAGGCCAAACAACCTGCAGTGAGGACGCCATAAACACAAGAAAAAGAAAGGGTACCGCACAGCGCACGGTATACTTAATCATGCTTGAAATGGACTCAGCAGAAGAAAGGTCTAACTGGACTGCGGTAAGCAGAGTGCTGAGGCTGATGAGGCCTGAGCCCAGAAAGAATAATTTCCACTGATTAATGTACGGTTTATTGAGAAGTACTTGTAAATCTATAGCCACGATTATGACTCCACTTTAGCCTCATGATTGCTCACCTAGAGCCGATCAACTAAATTATAGTACATCATACCAAGGGCAACCATTTGGTTGCGAAACAGGTGTTGACCTGGAATCCACAAGGGTTTGATCTTAGCAAATACATCGAAACGCTCAAGGGTACCACAAACGGTATCTGCCATAATTTGGCCGGCTAAATGGGTAACATTTACACCATGCCCAGAGTAACCCTGCGAGTAGATAATATTGGGGGCTAGCCTACCCATCTGAGGCACCCGATTAGCCGAGACACCTATGGTCCCACCCCAACCATAATCAAATTTAGTATTGGCCAACTGAGGATATATTTTAAGCATTCTTGGTATTAAGTTTTGTTTAATAACCTCTGGATCGCTGCCGAAGTAGGTAAAACGCCCGCCAAATAGTAACCGCTTATCTGCACTCAGACGAAAGTACTCCAAGATGTAGTTGGGGTCACAAACGGCCAGATCTTGAGGGTTTATCTGATCGACCAGTGCATCAGAGAGCGGTTCAGAACCGATAATAAAACTATTAACGGGAAACAAAATGCCACGCAATTTTGGTTCGAGAAAGTGATACGCGTTGCCAGCAAGGACGACAAAATCGGCGGTGACTGAGCCCTCCTCTGTGATCACCGTGGCCTTTTCACCACGCTTAATTTCAAGCACTGGTGACTGCTCGTAGATGGTTGCTCCCAAGGACACGGCGGCGGCGGCCTCGCCAAGACATAAATTGAGCGGATGCACATGCCCATTGCCATCATTTCTCAAAGCACCAATGTAGGCGTCTGTACCTAGAAGGTCTTGCGTCTCATGCTTAGACAGCATCTGATAGTCATGTGGAAAATCATATTTTTGTAGCAACCGATGATAGGTTTCTAAATCTCTGACATGTCGAGGCTTTATGGCCACATCAACATAACCAGACTTTAAATCACAGTCTATAGCGTAGGTTGAAACCCGTTCACGAATAATCTCATGCCCTGCCCAGCCCATATCCCACAGTATTCGCTCGCCCTCTACACCAAGAGCAGATGCCATTTTACTGTCACCAGAAATTCCGCCAATCATCTGCCCACCATTGCGTCCAGAGGCACCCCAACCAACTTTATTGGCCTCAACAACATGAACATTAAAACCACGCTCAGCAAGATGGAGAGCCGTCGATATCCCAGTAAATCCAGCACCAATAACACAGACATCAGCCCTTACGGCACCTTTGAGCGGCGCATAATCGACATGCTGATTAGCGCTGGCAGCGTAGTAAGAACTGGTATGTGACTGGGGTAAGATCATAAGTTTTCCACAAATAACGGTTATCTACATGAAAGGACTAGGGCCTTTATTCCAAATGATACTGCGATGAACATCCTACCCTATACTCATAGATAGGTTCTAGTCCCTATGCTATATCGGTAGCCCCTTGCCAGTGAGCATTTAATCTGCGGATCGACTGGATTAGCTCGGAGCATAACCTGGGGTTACATTGACTCGTCGCAACATATCACCGGCAGCACAAGCACCAGGCCTACCGATAAATGTCATATAATAATCGGAGCTGGCCTCGAGATTAATAGAATTAGTTTTTGCTAAGCCGTGCTATCCATATAGGGGGTTGATAAGGTGTGACCACAACTTCATCACCCGCCTTAATCACACCGCCGACTTCTACCACGCCCACCACGCCACGTGTAAACTTTGCTGCTTGAGAAAACGCGGTAGTGGTAATTGGCTGACCGGCCTTGTCCGTATAGAGGCCAGCCAGCTTCTCTCCCATATCAAGACAGGGGGGGTTATATTCTTCAACGATTAATTCGGCGCCGGAGGGAAATGCTAAGGTACTGCCTTTGGCCAACTGGGACAGATTAACAATACCTTTAAAACACAAATTGACGCCAAGGTCTGCAGCCGTCACAGGCCGATTTAGATCCATTGACTGGTTGATCTCTGCCAACTCTTCAACAGACATCGCCGACCAAAGTCTTTCGTTGCGACGCACCGTTCCTGCCGGTTGCTTATCATGCCCCCAAGCTTGCCGAGATTGACCGCTATGACGATCGCCGACAATACCATCAAGCGTCATCTCTAATAATGCGCAAGGCTGCTTGGCAAGATCATCAATATTGGGGGCACCCAAATAAACGGAATCTACAATCGCTGTTATGCTTTTCATACAATCGCTCTACTATGGAAAAATTAATAGGCTGGCGGCGGTGTAGCCGAACGGCGCGAATGACTCCAAAAGGCAGTTTCCGAGACGGTGCAACGTGCCCACTGTACTCGCCACGCTAATTCTTTTTGGTAGAATATTTCCGTCCACAATTCAGTCGGAGGCTTGCCGTTAGCGTATTCAATATCAGCCAGCGCCAAGTTGGCTTTTAAAATTGGCGACCAACACTGAACTTTGATCGCGCCAATATTATTGCCGTTCTTAGCGTCATAAATAAAAGCTTGATCAGGCGACTTATTACCCTCCACTGACAATTTGACCAAGCGACGCTGAATCGGTAATGCCTTCTCTTTTAGCAATGCCTGTTTGCCAGTAAAATGTCCCTTATCAAAATTGACAACCCAACCTAAGCCCACCTCAAATGGAGAACGGTCATGGCCTGCCCTAATGGTGGTTTCAGCAGTGTTAAAATCATCGCCAGGCATAATAAAGCCGGCCTCTATACGGACCATTTCCAAAGCCTCCAAACCAATACAGCGAATATCATAAAGGCCACGCTCTTTGACGCTGAACACACAATCCCACATAGATAAGGCGTTAGCCGGATCAACCCAGAGCTCGTAACCGAGGTCGCCGGTATAACCCGTACGGGACACCGTTACGTCAGTGCCGTTAAAGGAGGTATGCACAATACCAAAAGGTTTCAAGCTATCCAGCCCAACAAAACCCGCCGCAGTTAATACCGAATAAGCGGTCGGCCCCTGGACTGAGAGTGCTGCTACTTCGTGGGTTTCTTCACTAATAGTGACATCCATACCCAAACTAGAAATGAGCAACCAATCCAACTGATGGTGTTGAGAACAAAGACGATATTCGCCTTGCTGTAAATGAAAAATAGTGCCGTCATCTAGCACCTTGCCTTCATCGTTGCACCACACTACATAAGTCACCCGACCCGGCTTTATGTTGGAAATATCACGCGTGACCAATCGATTGAGAAACTTAAGCGCATCAACACCGGTGATACGGTATTTCTCCATCGGGGTCAGATCCATCACACTACAGGAGCTGCGGATGGCAAAATATTCCGCCGATAAAGAATCAAACACTCGAGCGGTCTGATAACCATTCCATGGCGACCAGCTTTTAATCTGACTTTGCTGCTCTATACGGTCATGAAAAGGTGAGTGGCGTAACACTTTTTTAAAGTCATGAGCCGGACCTTGCTGAATAACCTTAGACATGACTATGACCTCCCCATCTCGATAACTCGTCGCGCCGCATTGCGACCAGGAATGCCAGTAATACCACCGCCAGGATGAGCGCCTGCGCCACAGAGGAATAAGCCATTAATAGGCGTGTCGTACTGCGCCGCACCATGCACGGGCCGCATCATAAACGACTGATCTATAGCTAACTCACCGTGGTGCCAATGACCACCAGTTACATGGTATTGCTCTTCTATATCCACCGGCGTCAATAATTCCTGAGCCACAATGGTATTAGCAAAACCTGGTACGTACTGTTCAAGCACTGCGATTACTGTATCGACAAAGGCTTTGCGTTGCAGCTCGTCCCAGCCCTCCTTTAATGCATAGGGCGCAAACGAAGCCGACACCGACATAACATGATGCCCGGACGGCGCAAGTGATGGATCAGCAATACTGGGTATAGTTATTTCTAAAATGGGTTGTTGGGAATACTCACCATATTTAGCATGATTAAAGGCATGTTCCACATAACGCAAATTAGGCGCGACTAACAAACGTTGCCCCAATTGGTCTGTAGACAAACCGTTGATGGTGGGCAATTCGTTTAGACCAAAATGCAGCTTGGCGACATTTCCATTAGTCCGAGTTTTATGAATGCGGTGGGCAAACATGGCGTCCAACTCCGCAACATCCATCAATTTTAAAAAGGTGGTTTTTGCATCGGCATTAGATACGATCAAAGCGGCATTAAGCTGCTCGCCGGATACCAACTTTACGCCAGTGGCCTTTCCGTCACTAATAATAATTGCCTCTACCGTGGCCTCGGTGCGAATCTGCACACCACGATCTTTAGCATCCGTCAACAGAGCCTTGGCCACTTGCCCCATGCCACCAGGTGGTAAGCTGGGCTGACTATGAGTTTCGCCCCATAGTCGATGTAAATACGTTAATACTGTCGTCGGTGTTCGCGGTCCCATATGCTGGCCCATAATCGCATCCGCTGCGATGGCTCCCTTGATTCTAGGGTCGTCAAAGACATCATTTAACACGTCATAAATATTAATACCGCCTACCCGTAAGAATTCACTCATCGCATCCGCGCCTAAACCAAAACGTAACTTCAAACCCAGTTTGGCTAGAGTAAATTTATCTTTTTTATCCATATTTTTAAGCCGCGGCGGCTTATTCATCATCAGTGGTTCTAAGGCAGATGCATAGCCGCGAAATTCTTGCTTAAAGGCGCTGTAGGCTTCTCTGTCTTTCGATGAAAGCGCGCTGCCGGCGAGATCGTTCAGCCCTAGAGTTAAATGATTTCCATCAGTATCCAAAGCGATAGTCTCTATCGTCGCTCCCGTTTTTAAACCGGAATTCTCTAACCTTAAGTCTTTGCAAACTGTCGGATGTAAGGAGTGCAAGACATGAGCCAAACCCGACACTTGAAAGCCGTCGGCAAACTGCGTAGTTGCGGCGCCACCACCTACAGTACTGCGGGCCTCTAGTATTTCAACGCTGTAGCCTGCTTTGGCTAAATAACTAGCACAGACCAAACCATTGTGGCCACCGCCAACAATGATTACTGACTTGGGGTCTACTGATACAGAGGAATTAGTCATCGCCAAAGTCCCTCGGGGTTGTATCAGTGCGGCCCAAGTCGGATAAAATTTCTCGTGCTGCATTGGCTCCAGGCGCTCCCATAACACCACCACCAGGATGAGTCGATGAACTACACATATACATATTTTTTACCGGCCCTCGGTACTGGGCGTAACCAGGAAAGGGACGATTAAACATCAACTGATCAAGGGTCAGCTCGCCCTGGAAAATATTACCTTCGGTCAGACCAACCTCCGCTTCAATCTCCCGGGGAGTTCTGATTTCAGCATGTAAAATTAAGTCTTTAAAATTGGGGCTGTATTGACTAATTTGATCAATCACTGCGGCACCGAAAGCGTCGCGTTTTTGATCAGTCCAACCGCCCTCTGCCTCTACCGGACAATACTGCACAAACACTGAAACCATATGTTTACCTGGAGGTGCTACGGTTGGGTCGTATTGACTAGGGATTACCATATCAAGGTAGGGATCCTGCGACCAACGATCATCCTTCCAATCATCATATGCGCGCTCTAAGCGCTCAAGAGTGTCGGTGAAATGCATATGTCCTAGCGTCAATGGGGAGTCTTTCGGTAGTGCAGAAAAATCGGGCAACCCATCTAAAGCTATGTTGACTTTGCCAGAGGATCCACGAATTTTAAATCGTTCCGCCCGGTGCACCAATGCTTCAGGTAGATCTTTTTTATCCATAATATTCAAAAAGGTGCGTTTGGCATCAAGGTTGGAGACTACCGTACGGGCGTTAATCTCTTCACCTGAAGCTAAAGTAACGCCTGTTGCCTTACGCCCTTTAACGTTGATCTGCTGCACTTCTGCACCGGTTCTCACGTCCCCGCCCATTGCTTGAAATGATGAGGCAATGGCTTTGGATACCGAACCCATACCACCGCGAGCAAACCCCCATGAACCAACATTACCATCCACATCGCCCATGGCATGGTGCAATAATACATAGGCTGTGCCTGGCGAATAAACCCCTAGGCCGGTACCAATAATACTGCCGCCAGAAAAATGCGCCAGTATGGTTTCATTCTCAAAATACTCTGCCAGATACTCCGCAATAGACATGGTAAAAAAACGGATGAATTCGTAGATCTGGGCTTCGCTTAAACTGTAAAAACTTTTTAATAAATGCGCAAACTCCATCATGTCACGAGGTTTAAATGATGTGGGATTAGGCGGCGTTCTTAGCAGAAAACCACGAATTAAACGGCACCACTTCATTAAATCCGCATCAAAGCGGATGGACGCATCGGCATCTCTTTTTGAATGTCTGGCAATTTCTCGACGGCGAACTGTGGATTGATGATAACTACCAAAATAGTCACCATTTTGCTTAAAGGTGGTACTACCCTGCAGTGGCACCACTTCCAAACCATGGCGTCCAAGATCCAGACTTTGATAAATTTCCGGCCGGAATAGACTGCACACATAGGAACAGTTGGAGTATTTCCACCCTTCATACAGTTCGCGACTGACAGTTGCGCCACCGATATAGTCATTTTTTTCCAGCACCAAAACATCCAGTCCGGCCTTGGCTAGAAATGCCGCATTGGTCAGGCCATTATGACCGGCACCAATAATAATTGCATCGTATTGCTTGGAAGACATACTAAAACAAGCCCTCTATTTGTCCTGCTACGCTGATATAAATGTCTTGGGTGCTGGGGTTAACCGGCAAGCATGGCATAGTCATTTTAGTTTCAGCCAAAAACAGTAAATCATTGTGCAAAAGCCATTAGTTAAATTTTAGTATACTCAGCTAAGTAGCTGTCTCAATCGCAGCCTATAGGATGAGAACCTATACGCTTGTTGCGCTGTTCAGGCCGCCTGTGCCGGCGAGGACTGGTGCCGACGCATATAAAAGTAGATCCCCAAATAAATCACCATGGCCACAATGGACATAGCGCCACTGACCAGAAATACACCGCGATAGCCAAAGCCAAACTCTAAAGCGGAGGCCGCCACATTAGGGCCAACAAACTGACCGAAACCCTGCACGCTAGGCAGTAATGCAACCAGTGAACCCTTGCGATCCATATAGGACAACATCCCGGACTGGAAAACATCAATAAAGGTCCACAAGGCCATAAATGCGAATAGGCTGACCACAATGTTAATTTTTCCAATGCCTCCGGCTAACATCACAACAACAGTCCCCATAAGCAATAAGGAACAAAATAAGGGCTTAAACAAACCAAAGCGAGAACAGAAAAGAGCAATAATACAGCCTACCACGCCAAATACTGAAGACGCGGTTAGCACCGCACCAACCCAATCCGCTGCGACGCCATCGGCCAGCGCCGCTAGTTCGATATAGGTGTAATAGCCGCCGATATTGATATAGGTAAAACAAACAGCGACTAGGCAAATAATAGGAAAGTAACCAGGTACCCGCCAATTTTCGGCCACCTCTTCGATACTCTTCTGGTGAGCTAATTCTTCCGTGTTTAGTGGTCGACTTGGCAACCATTTAATAGCAACAGCACAAAGCAGCGCAAGCAGAATAAATAGCAGATAAATTTGATTCATTTCCAGTTGAGGAAAAAAGTGCAGTTCCAGCGCCGTAGAAATTGCAAAACCGAATAATAAAATATTAAAAGCACGCACCGGATTGGTAGTGCCGCCTAAAGATACGACTGCAACGGCAGTAAAGATTCCACTACCAACACCGGCAGTAGCACGCAACCACAACACCTGATCGTAATCCACTAGCACCATACATGAAGCATTGGAAACAACCGATAGCAGAACGCCAAACAACACCAGCTTTCGCCGGTTGACTCTAGCCACCAAAAAAGCGCTCAGTACTGCACCAGCCGAAAAACCACCTAGGTCTGCGCCCCATATTCGCCCGACCTGAACTTCGGTAAACCCTGCCATTGCTACTAATGCGGTACTCAGTACTGGCACACTAACCATCACCGTATAACCCACTAGCGCCATATAGATGGCAATGATTAAAGAACGCCAGCCATCAAAGATTATTACTGGTGTATCGCCTTCAGTCGAATCATTAGCCATTTGCCACCCACTGTTTAACTTGTCAGAGTATGTCTATTGCTTTTCTTCATCTGGTGCTTCGCTTAGATAGCGCTGTATCTATATTAATAAACTGATTAACGATAAAATTTATTCAATCTCAATTGGCGCGGGTACTTGACTGCGTCGCTCTAGATTTAATGGCGCTCCGGTAGCTAAATAAATAGTAATGGCCTCGCCTTCGATCTCAAACCATACCTGTTTAATATCTTTATAATAGCTAAAAATAGAAGCATTGCCGAACATCACCTGCAAACCCCAAGACCAAGCCGAGTATTTAATCTACGGATCGACTGGATTACCTCGGAGTCTGACTTGCGGTCTTTTTAAAGGCCCAACAGTTAACCGCTAGACACTAAATATACCTATTAGTATTGAGATTCGGGTAACCGCACTACCATACCGTCCATTTCATCTGTGACCTGAACTTGACAGCTTAGTCGACTAGTCTCTGTGCGCACATCAAGCATCTCTAAGACTTCTTGTTCTTCATCATTTGCCTCACCGGCAATTTCAGCCCAATCGGGGTCGATAATGCAATGACAGGTACAACAAACACAGCAACCGCCGCACTCGGCGACGATACCGTCAATCATATTGTTTAGAGCGCCCTCCATGACACTACTCCCAACTGCTACGTCAACGTGATATTTAGTGCCATCGAATTCAATATAGGTTATTGCCGGCATTACTACTGCTCTCCATTAGTTAATTAATAAGTGTTTTTATATCAATGCCCTCGTCTACCAAGGCAGCGACATCAATGGTAGATTGTTGCAAAATTAATTTTTTTGCCATCATGAAATCTTTAGGGCGGTTAATACAATCAGCAGCAATAATATGCTGATCTTTGATATAAAAGACCGTAAAGCTGCGATCTCTGCTGGTATCACCACGGACCACTGCTTCGGTGTAGCCTTGACTGATTCCCACAATCTGGAGTTTGACATCAAACTGATCAGACCAAAACCAAGGAAGTTCTGAGTAAGCTTTTTTTATCCCACACAGACTAGCGGCCGCTGCCTTAGCCTGTTCTGAAGCGTTGGGGACAGACTCTAATCGAAGAGACCTTTTCAGTAGAGCATTTGGATGAAAGGTGCAGTCTCCTGCAGCAACAATATCAGGGTGACTCGTCTGAGCGAATTCATCTACCACAATACCATTTTCAACAACCAACCCTGCCTCACTAGCCAGTTCTGTATTAGGAATTACGCCAACACCTATAATCACCATATCTGCGTCGCTATAGGTATCATCATCACAGATTACGCTCCTCACCTGGCCATCACCCTGCAATGCCACGACCTTGGAGCCTAGTCTAATCTCAACGCCCTCTTCCTCATGAAGACGCTTATAAAATTCAGATACCTGCTCTGAGGCTACGCGCTTTAGTAATCGAGACTCTGTTTCCAGTACTGTAACCTTAATCCCTAGCTTAGTTAGTGAGGCCGCTGTTTCTAATCCTATATAGCCACCTCCTATAATCACCGCTCGCTTGGCATTTTTAGCTGACTGACGTATTCCTTTAACGTCATCCATAGTGCGCAGATAATGAACCCCCCCTAACTCAGCGCCTGGCAGGGCCAACTGTCTAACCCGAGCACCGGTGCAAAGAGCAAGTTTTGTATACGCTATTTTTTCCCCAGTATCTAAAGTGATTTGATTGGTAGCTACATCAATGGCTACCACTGTATGGCCAAGTTTAAAAACAGCATCGAGTTTTTCGTACATTTCTGGCGCACGAAGCGCTAATCGACCTTCCTCAACACTACCGTCTAAATACGCTTTTGAAAGAGGAGGTCGTTGATAAGGCATGTGCAGCTCGTCACTAATAACCGTGATCCCGCCTAACCAGCCTTGCTGGCGAAGGCTAATCATTAACTGAACCGCCGCATGGCTAGCTCCGATAATAACAACGTGATCAATGACTTCCATTTTTAATCCTTTTTATCCCTTCACTAAATCTATCCTAGTGATTCTGCTCGGGTTAATAGTAAGGGCAGCATTATCTATCAAGATCCATGGTACTGGAAGATGCTTCGCTTATTTTTAGACGCTAGGGTGATTGATCTTTGGTTGAGGCTACACAAGAGAGGTTATTGCAAATGGTCTGGGGGTACGTAATCAAAGATGAAATTAATACGACCTTCGGCACCTTTATTCATGACGCTGTGTTTTTGCTGGTTATTAATCTCGTAAACCTTACCCACCTCAAATTGATAAGGTCTACCTCCTATCATGAATCTGACACGAGGGTTAGTATATATAGGTATATGAATCCGATGGCCATGATGAAAAGAAGGATGTTCATCACTATGCGGTTTAATAACACCTCCCGCCTGCAGACGCGCTGCCATTGCTCTAATAATGGTGCCTCCAGGAGGATAGTGATCTTGAAGAATTTTATTCATCAATGGGAGTGCTTGCTCGGCCAGTAAATCCCAGCCGGGCTCTTTGGTAACCTCTATATTGGGCCACCCTGAACCGTCAGTAAAAATCATTACCATGGACTGGGTTTGCTGGTGCACTTCATACTCAAGCTGCCGAAAGGTGTTCCCCTTCCAGCATTCCTCAGAAAGCTGCATAATTACATCTCTCAGCGGCGTAATATCATATTCACCTAACTCTTTTAGAGGAACTCCAATATCCATAGACCCTATCACTCATCTCAATTTTTTATTTGGCTAACAGTAAAATGGGAAGATCAACAAGTCAACCGATAAGGTTTCAATGAAAAGTTAAACGGGCCCACCATACGTATACGCATTTAATACAGTCTTCTGCCGCCATAGCATAAGGCAATGTGTCGCAAAAATCCTCACCAGAACTAAACTTATTAGCATGATATCTGGTTTTAGCTCCCCTAAAAAAGTATTTACCTAAACATAAAAATGCACTACCCTAAGAGGTAGGTAAGGAAAATTATAGAGCACGTCCCATTGACATGTCAGACGACCTATAAGTATATTAATGTTCAGTTTATCAACAGTCCCAAGGCCGACATAAAATAGTATGACTTATTACAACAGGCTTTAACGGACATTTTTGAGGGAAGAATAATGGCTAATGTAGACCAATCACAAAGAAAATTTTCAATTCGAAGGAAGTTAATTGTTACCTCTATGGCGACGGCTTTAGGTTTAATAGGACCACCCGTAGCGCTAGGTCAAGACGCGTCCCTTGAAGAAATTATCGTAACAGCACGCCAACGAGCTGAATCTACTCAAGATATCCCCATGACTGTTCAGAGCCTGTCAGGTGATGATCTACAGAAACAAGGCATAACGACTCTTGAAGACTTTTCTCGATTCGTCGGTAACCTTAGTGTTCAGACGACGGCTCCCGGCCAAAATACTATTGTCTTTCGCGGAGTAAGCGACGGTGGCGGGTTCTTAGTTGACCCAACGGCAGCTATATATTTAGATGAGCAGCCTATGTCAATGACATCTATGGCACCCGACGTTTATCCCGTTGACATTGCTCGAGTGGAAGCCTTAGCCGGCCCTCAATCAACTTTATTTGGAGCCTCATCGCAAACAGGTACCATTCGAGTCATTACCAACAAGCCCGATACGTCAGAATTTTCTGCTGATATTGGCTTAGGAATGTCAGGAGTCGCAAAAGGCGATAATGGATATGATTTTGACGCTACGGTTAACATCCCTGTCATAAAAGATAAGCTTGCGATTCGATTATCTGGCTTTAGTGCCGAAGATGGCGGCTTTGTAGATAGCGTGTCTGGAATGACTGTAGTCGACGCGTACAGTGGCCTTGGTGGCCTTAAGAGCAATGCCGGCAATGTTGAAGATGATATTAATAACGTAGAATGGTCTGGTGGTCGAATATCAGCGAAATGGCTTGTATCGGATGACTGGTCCGCTACTCTAACCACCAACTTCCAAGAAATTACGGCCAATGGCTTTAATGACATGGATGAAACCGTTGGTGATCTTGAAACTGTCAAATTCTATGACGAGTTCCGGACTGACGACTGGACCCAAACTAGCTTAGTGATAGAAGGGGACCTAGGGTTCGCTGACTTAACGGTCGCGGGTTCCTACTATGATCGCGAAACTTTCTATCAGCATGATACTCAGACCTATACTGCCTACTTCATGTACACCTTCGGCACCTATTTAGGTTATGCCACATATGATTTCGGCACAGACCCCATTGGATATCTAACTAACGATCAGAAAAATGAATCTACTACATTCGAGGTTCGTCTAACCGGTTCCTCTGATAAAGTTGATTGGACTGTGGGTGCATTCTACATGGACTCGGATGAAAACTGGGACTTTAAAAGTTATGTTGATGGCTACGCCAACTCACCTGCATTTGCAGCTTGGGCTGGATATGCTGCTTATTACGACATGACCATCGCACCAACTGATGCCTGGTGGTACTCAGATCAAAGCACCTCGCGACAAGACAAAGCGGTTTTCGGTGAGATTGATATCAAACTGACAGATCGATTGTCGCTCCTTGCGGGCGGACGTTGGTATGAGGTTGATAGAAACATAGAGTACTTTGTTGAAAAACCATATGGCAATCCAAACTTAGCAACACCGCCTCGTAGCGCTTCAGATGATGGTTTTATCCCAAAATTCGGGCTGCAATACGACCTTGCCGATAACTTAATGATCTGGACCGTCTATTCAGAAGGGTTTCGAGTGGGTGGCACGAACCGAGGTAGAGGTATACCAACCCTACCTGTTGATTACGGATCGGACATTGTCGAAAATACTGAGATTGGTCTGAAATCGAATTGGAATGACGGTAAAATTCAGGTTAATGCGACTCTCTATGATATGACATGGAACGATATGCAGCTAGAAGTAACCGATCCAAGTTTTGCTATAGGAGAGCCTTGGCAAGCAGTTGTGGCCAATTTAGGTGATGCAACCATTAGTGGTGCTGATCTGGATATAAAGGCAGTAGTCGGTGAGAACCTTCAAGTAGGCTTTAACATCACAAGGATCTTTCACGCCTATGTGGATGCGCCAGAAACTTATGCTGACGATCGCTTCCCTGGTGGTCAGGCTCCGTTAGGTCTCGTAAGTAAGTCAGCTCTTCCGTTGTTTGCTGATACCTCATATTCGTTTTACTTGGAATATACGACCCAACTAGAACTGTTTGATGGCGGGGACGCCTTCATGCGTTTCCAGCACTCGTATAACGGAACCTCGCTCAATCGAGTCACTGATGGTGCTAATGCGCCGAGACAGACTCAAGGCGATTACCGTATATCGGATCTTGTCATGGGTTATGAGATGGGTGATTGGAAAGCTCAGCTGAGCCTAAGCAATATTACAGACGAAAGAGGGATAGCCTTTAAAGACTCCTCGGATTTCGATCCATATTATGGTCGCAATAGTAACAACATAGTACGACCCAGAAACTATAGTATTTCTTTAAGACGATATTTCTAGGTTTTACTTCAACAAAAAAAGGCACGCTTAGCGTGCCTTTTTTTATGCCTGCAATATTATTTAGTTAAAAAGGCCATACCTCTAGTCCATGTATCGCATTGCGTATATCCATGGTCAAGTTCACGGCCGAAATACGTTCCTTAGACCCAACATCATATAAACTAATAGTGGACGGTGATGAACCTGCCGCTATTAAACAATCGTTCACCACGCATAGGCCACGCCCAAAGGCCTGTCTGGCAACTTTAGTGTCATCAACACCATGAAACTGCAGCTCTTCTGTCTTGTAGGTAGGGACTGGCAATACAATCGACTCACCATTTCGACGGACATGACGTATCACGTCACTCTTCGTGTCATTAAATATTACACCCTCAAGAAAAGGTCTGGCATTGTGTATTCCTTCTGGAAGACTGCAAACCTTGGCAATACTCATATCAGATGAAAGCCTTAGCAGAGCACGTGTATGCAACCCGCTGAAGTAAACACCGGTTTCTGCAACGTGTATCATATTAATATGGTAGTTATTTGAGAACGGAGGGCCACTTTGACCCATAGGATCAAATCGTTGCCCCGTCCAGTCATCACCGTTTCGAGAAACATATAAGCCCCAAATAAAACTCAGGGTTTTTAGATTGAATACCAGAACACTATCGTAGCCGGTTGAGGTCAAAAACAATAAATGATCACGTCGGCTTATTTCATGGCAATGCTTTAGGTATTCGTTGCGATAGGATCCTAGCAACTCAAACTCGGGGCTGTAGCAAAAAAGCTCGTCACTCGCGGCAATCCATACTTGCTGATCGATGAATTCTATACCACGAAGACCCCTATCCCAACCACGCCCTGAAAAATCAATATCACCGTCATTCCAGTCAATATGTTGCTCTACCGCCTGACTATCGAAGTCAATGGTATAAACACCACCATGACTCTGTCCTTTCTCGCTACCTCGTACCACCGAGGTCGCAATCAACTTAGGTAAATTCATTGAGATTACCGCTCTATAATCGTTGGATCAGATTCATTTAACAAAGGTGCCAAAATTTCTTTTAGCGTGCCAATATGTGCATCAAACCGTTGCCAGGTATTCATTGATTTGTTGTAGATCGGTTGCCTAACTTGCTCAGAACTTGCAGTTCTGACAGATCGTTTTGTTTCGTGAAAATTCACACAAGCTTCTTCAAAAGGAAGATCACAATAATCTAAAATACGCCTAACTTGTGTCTCCAAATCCTGAACAACATCTTCATACTGAACTCGCAAAACCTTGCCAGGCAAAACCTCATCCCAGTGACCCATTAATTGATCATATTCGAGATAAAACTCACCCAACTCAAACGTATCATAGGTAAATGTCTGTCCTTTAGCGAAATGTTGCTTAAAGCAACCTACGCAACTATCTAAGGGGTGGCGGCGGGCATCTATAATCTTTGCATTGGGCATTATTGCTTGTATGAGCCCTACGTGAGCAAAATTATTCGGCATCTTGTCCGTAAAGAATGGTGCGCCGCGACGATGTCGTTGGGTTCTATCGAAATACTCCTGCCCCAGTTGAGTTATCTCAGCGTCACTCATTTGAAGAATGCCATCAGGAAAAACTCTGCCTTGCGCTTTATTGCTAATCATCTGTGAGACAACCCCAAGATCGGGTAATTCACTGGTACCATCAACTAGGCTATGGCTAGCCAAAATTTGTTCGAGTAGGGTTGAGCCTGATCTTGGAAGCCCAATGATAAAAATCGGGGCAGGGTCTTGAACCCCAACTTGGCTTTCTTTCATTCTGTCGAAAAATTCACGAGAAAAGGTTTCTTTAATCTTGGTATGCGCCACTTCCGTTTGCACGGGATCATAGGCAATACTATTTCGATGTTCTCCATTTCCTTGACTATAGTACTGATAGGCAAGGTCATAATCCTTTTTATCTTCGAAGGCTTTACCCAAACTGAAAGCAAAATGCACTATCGACTCTGAAGGAAGAGACTCCTGATTAATACGCTCAACCATATCCTCAATTTCAGTGTCACTAAAGCGGAATGTTTTTAGATTTGAAAGGCTAAAGTAAATTTCTCCAAAATTGGGCCGAAGTGCAATAGCGGCTCGATAGGCTTCAATGCCTCCTTCTTGATCACCCAGTGTTTTCAGCACGTGTCCAAGGCCGATATAAGCCCCGGCCAAACCCGGATCCAGAGTTACCGCGCGTTTATAAGCACCCGCCGAATCCTCAGTTCGACCTGCCATTGCCAAGGCTGCCGCATAATAATAATGCGATGAAGCGTTGTTTGGCTCAAGTTCTAAAGCTTGCTCAAGAGCCTTAATAGCCTCCTCTTCTTTACCTTGTTCTTTAAGCGCAGTTCCTAAATCGTGCCAGGCAATCATGAACCTGGGCGCCATTTCTACTACTTTTCGTAACAGCTTCTCGGCTTCGCTAAAAGCACGTGCGTGAAGTGCAATCCTGCCAAGCAAAAGTCCAGCATTCACATCACGAGGATTGGCAGCCAGTACTTCTTTCGCAATAGCCTCGGCCTCACGAAACTTTCCTTCCGCAAAAAACTTCGTCGCTTTTTCTAAATTAGCCTGAACAGGCGACATGCTGGCGGCATGTGTTAAAGCAGCATCACCAGCCTCATCTCGGCCCAAACTTTTAAGTGCGCCCCCCAGTTTAGAAAATGCACTCGCACTGTTTGGGTTCTGCTCTATAGCCTTCTGCAAAGAAATCAGCGCTTCTTCAGATCTTCCAAGATTTAGCAGTACCGTACCTAAATCCTCATGAACACTGGGGTAGCCTGGTGCTATCTGAGTCACCGTTCTTAAAGTCTTCTCCGCCTCCTCGAAATCATTTTTGCGCAGCAGTATGCTTCCTAATAAGGACAAAAAATTAACGTCTCTCGCGTTTTCAGACAACCAAGACCTACAAAGGGTTTCAGCCTCATCTTGAGCACCATTTTTTAATAAAGAAATTGCTCGATCAAAGGTATTTCTAGGATTATTTTCTACCACAGATATCTGCCTTTTTAAAAATCTCATGAAAGTCAAAAACCGACTGCTAAACGCGAATATTATTGATATTTATTATTAATTATATACTGCACAACCAGTATATAATTAAAACATTAATCCAAGGGAAAAATATAGTATGCCTATATTAAATGCTCTGCGTCTGGCTCTCATCGTCCTAACAATTACCCTCATATCCAATGTATCTGCTGAACAATACGCGCTGGTAGCAGACGGTGTAATCGATGGGAAATCAAATGATCTGCTGAAAGGCAAGGCTGTCATAGTGACGGGGTCTAAAATCACAGCCATAGTCGATGTGAACCGGATTCCAAAAGATGCTATGAAGGTTAATCTTCCAGGCACAACTCTTATGCCTGGGATGATCAACGCCCATGAGCATCCATTGCTCTATAAAAATGATTATCAGAATGCACACCTACAGGGATCCTCGGCCTACAAAGCGCTGTTAGGACTTTCTAACCTACAACGTTTACTTCAGGCGGGATGGACAACCATTAGGGTTATGGGCGATGGCGATGTCTACTATGCAAACCAAGATATTCGTAAAACTATTGATGCTGGCATTTTCATCGGCCCTCGTCTTACAGGCGCTGCACACTACATTTCGATCACTGGAGGTGGAGGTGATGTTAATTATTTTTCTCCAGAACAAAACGTTGTCGCCGATGGACTGATCGCTGATGGCCCTGATGAAATTCGCAAAGCTATTAGAAAAGAAATTAAGTATGGGTCTGACTGGATAAAAATTATGGTGACTGGCGCATTTATGTCTGTCGGTGATAATCCAAGAAATGTCTCTTTTAGTCCAGAAGAACTGAGCGCAGCAATCGAAGAAGCCTCTCGACAAAACATTCCAGTCGCAGCCCATGCCCATGCCACAGCAGGCATCAATCAAGCGGTTATTGCCGGTGCAAGGTCAATTGAACATGGCAGTTATCTCGATGAGGAATCTATTGCCTTGATGGTCGAACACCAGACCTACTATGTACCGACCATTTATGTAGGCGACTACTATGCTAATAGCGGAAAGCTGCTGGCACAAAGCAAAAATGATGATTTTTACTTATCTTTTAGAGATGATTGGCTAGTAATGATCGGGAAAGCACATAAAGCCGGTGTAAAGATAGCTGTCGGTTCAGATCTATGCGGTTACGCGGTAGAGTCACATGTCTGCGCCCGAGAATTTGCCACATTAGTAGAGGCTGGTTTAAGTCCGATGGATGCCATTAAAGCCGGAACTAGCGTGGGGGCGGAATTACTTCAGTGGGATGATCGAATAGGAAGTATTGAGGTCAATAAATTGGCTGATATTATCGCCGTACCTGGAAATCCTCTATTAGATGTGAGCGCCCTTGAAAAACCAGTATTCGTTATGAAAAATGGGCAAATTATCATAAATACATTGGAGAACTATTCCGCTATTAACAACTAAATTTGGCCTCTTCAGATCATATTTGCCATCATAGTTTCAGGGGCTTCTAGATACGCTTTCCAATGATTATTGAAACGGGCGATAGTGGCGCCATCAATAACTCGATGATCGCCTGACCAACTTACCGTCATAATCTGTCGTTCAACTAACTGGCCATTACCATCAAACCGCGGTAGTCCTTGAATCTTACCAAGAGCAACAATGGCAACTTCAGGTTTATTGATGATGGGTGCTGCTGAAATACCACCAATAGCACCAATGTTAGAAATCGTAACAGTGCCGCCCTTTAAGTCTGCGGGATTTATAATGCCGGAGCGTGCAGCTCCTGTTAAACGCCCTATTTCTTGCGCTATTTCGACTATCGATCGCTGCTGTACATTCTTTATATTAGGCACTAACAAACCTGTTTTACCATCTACGGCCATGCCAATATTATGGCTAGCAAGGTAGGTTATTTCACTAAAGCCCTTATCCACGCGGCTATTAATAATAGGAAATGCTAGCAAGGACAGTGAAAGCGTCTTCATCAGTAAAGGCATCAGGGTTATCTTAAGATCATCTGAACCATACCTCACCTTCAAACTGGCTTTTAGTTTAATCAGCTCTGTGACATCTATTTCATCGACAAACGAAAAGTGAGGGATGGTTGAAACTGATTCAGTCATATGCCGCGCCATGATTTTGCGCACCCCAACAATAGGTTCCCGGCGATCATTAGCCACGGCGACTAACGCTGGGACAATCGGTGCCAAAGGTTCATCTAGATACCTCAGCACGTCTTCTTTTAATACACGTCCTTGCTTTCCAGACCCCGCAATTTTGGAAAGGTCGAGATCATTCTGACGAGCCAACTTACGTACTGCCGGTGTCGTTAGTACCTTGGTATTATCGATGATGTGCTTGGCAATCGGCTGTTGTTTTACTAGCTCAAGCTTTGGCTCGATAGTTTCCTGCTCGATCTCTGCTTCTGAGGCCTGTTCATCCTCAACTTCAATGGCGTAAAGTGGCGAGTGGACCTTAGCGATATCACCTGCAGCATAGTAAAGCTTGACGACTCGCCCAGGGTACATAGACGGAATTTCAACAATGGCTTTGTCAGTACTGACATCGGCGACAATTTGATCTTCCTCAATAATATCGCCCTCTTTTACCTTCCATTCGATCACTTCGCACTCGATGATGCCCTCACCGATATCAGGTAGAATAAAATCTTTTTTCATAGCCTGTTCCCTAGTTCTTGGGTAACCCGTTATTAGAAGTTAACGCTTGCCTTAATGGCTTCATAAACCTTTAAATAGTCCGGCATATACTCTTTTTCAAACACCAGAGGAAACGGCGTGTCCATACCTGTAATTCGCATAATGGGTGCCTCTAATGACAAAAAACAACGCTCTTGAATAGTCGCTGAAACCTCACCGGCGAAGCCCCCAGTGCGAGGTGCCTCATGACTAATAATTAGACGTCCTGTTTTTCCCACAGACTGAGCTACCGTATCAACATCCCAAGGTAAAAGTGTGCGCAAATCAATTACTTCACAAGAAATTCCATCTTTAGCCGCCATGTTTGAGGCCCGATGAAGCTGGTGCATCTGCGCACCCCAACCTACCAAGGTAATATCAGAGCCTTGAGTCACCACCTCGGCAACGCCCAATGGTAAGACGTAATCAGTCTCAGGGACTTCACCGACCTCGGCTCGGTAAATAGCTTTTGGTTCAAAGAAAATCACCGGATCAGGATCTCTAATGGCGGCCAACAGCAATCCTTTAGCTTGATACGCTGTGCTTGGAATAACGACCTTTAGCCCCGGGGTATGACAAAAGTGGGCCTCCGGTGACTGTGAGTGATACAGCCCACCGGAAATGCCTCCACCGTAGGGCGCGCGGATAGTTAAACCCCCACAATTGAATTGATCACCACTGCGATAGCGAAATTTAGCCGCCTCATTCACAATTTGATCAAAGGCTGGAAAGATATAATCAGCAAACTGAATTTCTGCGACTGCAACCGACCCTTGTGCGGCCAGACCAATTGAAAACCCTACTATGCCTTGCTCGGTGATTGGCGTATTAAAGCATCGTGCTTTGCCATACTTATCTTGTAAATCACTGGTCGCTCGAAATACACCACCAAATTTACCAATATCCTCGCCCAAGCAAATAACTCGGTCGTCTGTATCCATTGCCGTATCTAGCGCACTGTTGACCGCTTGTAAAAGATTAATCTGAGCCATGATTGTTGCCCTAAGGAAGCTGTACTGAGGCTGACAGATAAGTGCCATTGGCCTTAGCTGGATTAGCTAAATAATGATCAGGGTACTTGTCGATATGCTGTTGTAATTCGGCGTACTGCTGTTGTAAATGCTGTGGTGGCGTTTGATAGACATCTGATATCAAATCATTAAGAGACGGTGTGGGACGCTTTTCTTGTGATTTCAAAGCATCCAGAATTTCTTTCTTATAGTTATCTTTTAACTGGTGCTCCTGCTGATCGCTCCACCAACCTTTACCTAATAGCCATTTTCTCATACGTGAAATAGGATCTTTTTCCGCCCACAGCTGCTCTTCTTCTGCATTTCGATAGCTTGTTGGGTCATCTGATGTGGAATGTGCACCAAGACGATAACTCATCGTTTCTATCATTACTGGGGCGCTACCATCGATAGCTAATTTCCGTGCGGCTACACTCGCAGCATAGACTGCCAAGATATCGTTGCCATCAACCCGAATAGTTTTAATACCATAACCCACACCTCGAGGAGCAATACCATCACCCGCAAACTGTTCCGAAATTGGAGTAGAAATAGCGTAGCCATTATTACGTACCACAAATACCACGGGGCAATTAAGCACTGCAGCCATATTTAGGCCTGCATGAAAGTCTCCCTCAGAGGCAGCGCCATCGCCAAAATAGCAAACTGTACAGGCATCATTACCCGACAATTTTTGGCCATAGGCATAGCCAGCAGCCTGCGGAATTTGCGTCGCCAACGTTGAGCTTATGGTCATATAATTGAGTTCTCTGCTTCCATAATGAACTGGCATCTGACGACCCTTCCCTAAATCAAGGTCATTACTCAACATTTGATTCATAAACTGTTCAGAAGTGAAACCACGGTAGCGCAATGCAGCCTGCTCCCGATACTGGGCCATCACCATATCTCGGTCAGCAAAACCAGCGATAGAACCTACTACAGCCGCTTCTTCGCCAGTGCAGGTCAGATAAAAGCTAAGTCGCCCTTGCCGCTGAGCTGCCAGCATTCGCTCATCAAGAACACGAATATAAGTCATGTCACGATATATTTTTAGGGCGGTCTCTTTATCTATTGCGGGTGCTTGAGCGTCTTTTCTTAGCTTACCCTCAGAGTCTAAGATTGACAGGGTGGGGATCGACAAATCCGTTGCTTCAGTAAACCTAAGAGTGCCTATAGTCCTATCAAATTTAGCCATAACACTATCCCTCTGGACGCTATTTTAATTGTCTTTATAAGTACCTAAATTAGCATGGAGAGTGACGGAAAATCCTGCCAAAGATGGAGTAAAATCCAGCGTTATAATATTACTTATTGCGTGATAATAGGTTTGAGTAGACAATAATTGCGTAAACGCCGACAAATAAATTTATAAGTCTCTAATTAGCATCGCTGATTAGCCTTTAATATATTTTTGGTGTTAAATAATTAAGTATTAGGTTTAGCCCAATCACACCGATGAGAAAGTAAGGAGTAACACGAGCATGGCGCAAGATACTTTAGATGCAACGGATTGGAAAATCCTATCCATACTGCAAGGCAATGCCGCCATTCCAAACATTGAACTCGCGGAAAGAGTATTTCTTTCACCATCACCTTGCTCGCGACGGGTTAAGAATCTCGAAGAAAAAGGCTACATCACTAAAAGGGTCACTTTGCTCGACCCAAACAAAGCTGGGCTTCCAGTTACCGTGTTCATTCAGGTTACGCTCGACCATCATGTTAAGAAAGAACTAGATGGTTTTGCCAACCAGGTAAAGTCTTGGCCTGAGGTGATGGAGTGTTATCTTATGACGGGCGAGTTTGATTATCTGATTAGGGTCATCACACCCGACCTGCAACGCTATCAGGAATTTCTTGACCAACGCCTTACTCAGCTAAAGGGCATTAGTCATGTCAAAAGTAGTTTTTCACTAAAACCCGTTTGCTATAAAACAGAATTACCCCTCGGACACCTCATTTAGGTTGTAAAGAGTGATTTGGTTCCCATTTGGAGGCTTATTTTTCTGCTTAAATAATGAAGTTTGCTGATATACGTAGAGTGCCTATTTGAATTCAAAAAATGTATTTTTGTAAACGAATATAACCTTAATACGTTTGAAATATAAAAGGCAGTACACAACGTCAAATAGCGCCTATTAACAAAACGTAGGAGACTTAAAATGATAAGAAATTTTAGCGTTTTTTTTACAGCTCTGGCTGTTATTGGTTGCACACAAACAACCGTCACGGAGGTAGACCCTCAACCTACCCTGCCAAACTCAAGGCAAGGTGAAGAAGTTAGGCAAATCTGTTTTGCCAGTTCGATTAATGGTTGGAAGGAATTTAAGGGTGAACGACACTCGGTAATTTTGACCAAAGGTGTGAGAGACGAATACAAATTAGAATTATCGGGTACCTGCGATATATCCAAAGGAATGAACAGTATCGCAACAAGAACTCGAGGATCCTCATGCTTAGGTCGTGGTGATGAAATTATTGTCAGCGACGGCTTCTCAGGAACAGAACGCTGCTTTATTAAGAAAATTTACAACTGGAAAGCAGAAAATTCAGAAGAGACCGAGGGTGACGGCGCCGACTCAACCACAGAATCTGAGTAACAAAGTAAAGGGCTTTATAGAAGGCCTAACCAGAGCCCCCTTTAATCCGTCTCGTTTATAGCCTCTCCCATAGCATTGACCAATAGGTCAATTTCATGGGCTGAGGTGGCAAATGGCAAGCCTAATTGCAATGTGTCGCCGCCGTAACGTACGTAAAACCCCTTTTCCCAACACTTCATGGCAGCCTCAAAAGGTCTTTTGGCTGGCTCTCCAGGGAGCGATGCCAGAGTTATCCCCGCCGCTGCACCGTAATTGCGAATATCAACTACATGTTTTGCGTTGCGAAGACTATGCACCGCTGCTTCCAAGATAGGAGCCATAGCCTTTACTTGATCAAAACTACTTTCTCTTTCTAATAGATCCAATGAGGCCAAGCCAGCAGCACAGGCAAGAGGGTGGCCTGAGTAAGTGTAACCATGAGGAAACTCAATCATATACTCTGGCCCGCCTCCATCCATGAACGTATCATAAATTTCTTGTTTGGCAATCACAGCACCCATCGGCACAGCGCCATTGGTTAGCTGTTTTGCCACATTAAGTATATCTGGCACCACGCCATATGCTTCCGCACCCGTAGCGGCTCCAACTCGGCCAAAAGCGGTAATCACTTCATCAAAAATAAGTAATATTTGATGTTGGTCACAAATTTCTCGCAGGCGCTTCAAATAACCTGCAGGCGGAGGAATAACACCCGCAGAGCCGGCCATTGGTTCAACAATAACTGCCGCAATATTACTGGCATCATGAAGAGCAACTAGGTCAAGAAGTTCGTCAGCAAGATGAGCTCCAGTTTTTGGCATGCCGCGGGTAAATGTATTTTCTGGAAGCATGGTATGAGCTAAATGATCAGACTCAAGAGTTTGCCCAAAGGTCGCTCGATTACCAACAATTCCACCGACACTTATCCCCCCAAAATTAACGCCGTGGTAACCCTTGGCACGGCCAATCAGTCGAGTTTTTGAAGCCAAACCTTTTTTACGCCAGTAAGCCCGAGCCATTTTTAGCGAGGTATCGACACTTTCTGATCCTGAGCCTGTAAAAAATACCCGATTTAATTCTGCCGGCATAAATTGGCAGATACGTTCCGCTAATTGAAAGGATTTTGGATGGCCATATTGGAATCCTGAGAAAAAATCTAATGTCCCAGCTTGCTCACTGATCGCTTTCACAATCTCAGGACGGCAATGCCCAAGTCCCGTAGTCCAGAGCCCTGACAAACCGTCAAATATTTTACGGCCGTCAGCCGCTGTAAGATAGGCTCCATTAGCAGCCACGATCATACGAGGGTTTTGTTTAAACTCGCGATTACCACTAAACGGCATCCAATGTGCATCAAACTGTTTTGGTGTTACCCCTGCATTATGGTAAAACTCATCGTTTTTCTTATGGCTGGTCGACATAAATAATTCCCTTAGTCTAAGGTTGATTGCCTGACTACTCATTGGCGGTAACACCGATGGCATGTTTATCAATTGCTGGCATTATAAGCTAGATTAACAGCGTCAGGCATACCCTTGACAGTATAGATAGATCACTTAGGTTCGCTGTAAATACAGCTTAAAAACAATACTTATACAAGTTATACTTTGACCAAATAAAATTAACAATAAGAGATGACGATGGCGTACAAAACAATCACATGCACTATTAAAAATTCCATTTTAACCCTGACGCTTTCACGTCCCGAGCATCTAAATGCATTCACCATCGAAATGAGTTATGAGCTTATAGATGCCTTTAACCACGCTAGTGATGACGACCAGGTGGGGGCGATTGTTGTCACCGGCTCAGGTCGTGCATTTTGCGCAGGGATGGATCTCAATGCAGCATCAGATAACGCCTTCGGATTAAGTGAACATCTGCAACCCACCTTGGAGGATATGCGCGAACGCTCTGATCAGGACGAGATCAAAAATGGTGTTCGTGACTCAGGTGGCCTCGTAGTATTGGCCATGTACGACTGCAAAAAGCCTATTATTGGCGCCATCAACGGTGCGGCAGTAGGCATTGGCGCTACCATGGCCTGTGCCATGGATATTCGCCTTGCCTCAGAGAAGGCCAAGGTGGGTTTTGTCTTCAATAAGATTGGTATCACCCCAGAAGCATGCTCAAGTTGGTTTTTACCTCGCTTAGTGGGTCTACAAACAGCGCTGGAATGGTGCTATACCGCGGAAATTTTAACAGCCGAAACTCTATTGAAGGAGCGTTTTGTAAAAGCAGTTTATGCGCCTGAAAAACTACTGGACGAAGCCTATACATTGGCCGCTAGAATGGTTAATTTCAGTCAGGTTTCAATGGCTCTAACGCGGCAAATGATTTATCGGAATTCAGCTCAAGATCATCCAATAAAAGCCCATCAGGTTGACTCTCTAGCGGTGTTCTATGCCAGCCAGACAAGTGGCAAAGAAGGCATAAATGCTTTTCTAGAAAAGCGCGCACCTGATTTTAGTGAAAAGGCTTCCACCGACATGCCTCCGTTTTATCCTTGGTGGGAATAAGATTTATCTAAAGACTATCTTGATGATCTACCTATTGGCAACAGTATTGGGCTTAGGAAAGTAGAGGCGCCATTGGATTCAAAGCCATAGTGATTCTATAACGATATAATTAGGGAATACTTATGCAGTCAGTGGCAGTCAACATACAAGGAATCTACAATTAATGATCCAATTGACCTCCGTAGATCAACTAATATCTCCGATGCCCCAGCCCTTTAATGGCAAGGTGATTAGTGCCGATCAACTAAACACCTTTATCGACGGCACTCTTGCCAAAGTAAAACAGCCCTTAGTTATTTTTGGAGCCAACTGGTGTCCTGATGCTCAATGTCTAGAGGCAGTTATGCAGTTGCCGTCGGTTGCAGATTTCATAGTCAACCACTACGCAATCATGCGAGTGGACCTGGGCGACTATGACATCAACATGGGTCTAATTGAACGCTTTGGCCTACCCTCTCAAGAGGGCGTGCCACGGGTTTTTATTTTGGATCTGAATGGCGAACCCATTAATATTGAGACCAACGATCGATGGAGAACAGCGAGAGATAGCCATCCTCAAGAAATTTTTGATTATTTGCAGAACTTTATAAAAAAAAGGCCCTCAACATAAATGTGAGAGCCTTGGATATTCTTATTTTAGTGTCCTAAGGAAGATCGTCCACAAGTTCACCTTCAACATGCTCAAGAAGATCTTCGCGGTCCACATTTAATGCCAACATTACCGTTGCTGCCACATACATTGACGAGTAAGTTCCAACACCTACACCAATCATTAGCGCAATGGCGAAATTATGAATCAACTCGCCACCTATAAAAAACAGTGCCAACAAAACCAATAAAGTGGTCACAGAGGTATTAATGGTTCGCCAAAGTGTCTGAGATAGAGATTCATTAATGACCTCGATCGCTGTCGCTTTTCGGATTTTACGGAAATTCTCTCGAATTCGATCCGACACTACAATGGTGTCATTAAGAGAGTACCCCACTACAGCCAACACCGCTGCCAATACCGTCAGGTCAAACTCAAAGCGCGCTAGAGAGAAAATTCCTAGCGTAATGATAACGTCATGAACTAGGGCAAGAACCGCTGCCACTGAAAATTTCAATTGGAAGCGAATTGCCACATACAGCATCACCACAGCCAAGGCAGTTAGCATTCCAAGGCCACCATCTTCACGTAATTCTTCACCAATCTGGGGGCCAACATAATCAACTCTGCGCAGCTCAATTTGTTGACCATCGCTCTTTAGGACCTCAACAATTTGTTCTGCGAGCGTTTGGTCAGGCTCGCCCTGTAGACGGATCAATACATCTGTCTCAGAACCGAAATGGACCACCACAGGACTATCAAACCCTGCTGTTGCTAGCTTTTCTCTTAACTCACTCACATTGGCAGGTTGTTCGTATCCCACCTCTATTTGAGTACCTCCAGAAAAGTCTAAACCCAGCTCCAGTCCTTGGGTATAGAGAGACCACGCGGACACTGACAATAAAATTGCTGAGAAGACCACCGCATACTTGCGTATGCCCATAAAGTTGTACACTTTTAATTCAGTCATGATCTTTCCCCTAAATCCACAATTTTTCGATTTTGCGGCCACCGACCACCAGATTAACCAATCCGCGAGTCATCACAATCGAGGTAAACATCGACGTTAAGATACCAATTGATAAGGTCACCGCAAATCCTTGCACTGGACCAGATCCAATCAAGAACAGGATTAAGGCAACAATTAGTGTAGTAATGTTGGCATCTAAAATTGACACAAAAGCGCGGTCATAACCGGCACTAATTGAGCCCTGAACGGTGGCACCATTATTACGTTCTTCGCGAATGCGCGAGAAAATCAATACATTAGCATCAACCGCCATGCCCACTGTAAGCACGATGCCTGCGATACCTGGCAGCGTTAGCGTGGCTCCTAAGAGAGACATAAATGCCACCAACAAGAGTAAATTCATTGTCAGAGCCACATTCGCCGCTAAACCGAAAGCTCTATACACCACCACCATAAATAACAGCACCATTGCCATACCAACGGTGACTGACTTCACCCCAAGCTCGATATTATCTGCACCTAAAGAGGGCCCAATAGTGCGCTCTTCGACGATATACATCGGCGCAGCTAAAGCGCCGGCTCGCAACAATAAGGCTAATTCAGACGATTCTCGTTGTTCAAGACCTGTGATAACAAACTGCTTGCCGAGCTGAGATTGAACTGTTGCCAAGCTAATGACGTGCTGTTCAACAAAAGGCACGGGCGTAATTACCAATTCGCCATTCTCATCAATCGATTTTTCCAGCTTGGTTTTGTATTCAATAAATAGCACACCCAAACGACGCCCAACATTGTCACGGGTCGCATGTCCCATTTGCCAACCGCCATCCCCATCCAGCGTGATACTAACTTGCGGACGACCATTTTGGTCAAAGCTAGGTTGAGCATCGGTGACATTTTCACCAGTGATAATGGCTTGCCTTTCTAGCTCGGCATCAGGACCTTGTCCTCTGGGGGTCCGGAACTCAAAACGCTCACCACTCTTACCTTGAGCTTCAAAACGAAATTCTAGGTTAGCCGTCTTACCGATAATTCGCTTGGCTTCAGCCGTATCCTGAACACCAGGAAGCTCAACCACAATACGATTTTTGCCTTGGCGCGAGACTAGCGGTTCAGATACGCCCAATTCGTTAACTCGATTACGCAGTGATGTAAGGTTTTGTTTGATAGCGCTATCTTCAATCACACTAGTGGCTGCAAGGCTAAGGTTTAAGACCAACGACAGAGGGTTTTGACCCGGCGTTGTCTCGGGCAAAAGGTCACGGTAGCTATTACGAATTAGAGCCGTCGCTTTTTGGACCTGCTCAACATCACGAAACTGACCAATAATCTGATCTCCCTTAAGCTCAAAGCTACGATAACGAATACGTTCTTCACGTAGTGTAGTTTTGATCGCTTGTAAATCACCGTCAAGCCGAACCGCTACAGCCGAAGCAAGATCAACCTCAAGTAAAAAATGCACGCCACCACTGAGATCAAGGCCGAGTTTCATTGGCTGACCACCCAAACTGCTAAGCCAGTCAGGTGTGGTTGGCGCCAGATTAAGAGCAACAATGTACTCCCCACCCATTTCAGCTTGAATTACCTCTTTAGCACGCAATTGCAGCGCTTTGGGCCTAATTCGAACCAATGCACTCTCACCGTTGGCTTCTCCTTTAAAGTAGTCAATGCCACTTTCTTCGAGTGCTCCTTCCATTTTTTTCAGCACACTCTCATCGATCACCATTGCACCACTTTGACCCGATAGCTGAATAGCAGCATCTGGGGCATAGAAGTTAGGTGTGGCGTAGATAAAGCCAAAGGCGATTACCAGAAGAATCAATATATTCTTCCACAGAGGAAACTTGTTTAACATGGTTTAGCCGATCCTTTTATTCTCGGGGCGCATTATAACGACATTACATACTAAATAGGGGCAGAATTAGGGATTTAAACCCCTGTGATCCCCAGCAGCCTGTTTAAGATAAAACTTGTCTGCAAAGGCATCAAATTCACCCTCCGCAATTGCATCTCTTAAACCTGCCATTAAAGTTTGATAATAGCGTAAATTATGGATCGTATTGAGTTGAGCACTAAGCATCTCGCCGCATTTTTCTAAATGATGCAAATAGCCGCGGGTAAAGTTAGTACAGGTATAACAATCGCAGTCTGTGTCTAACGGCCCTGTGTCATGTCGATGCCGCGCATTACGTATTTTGATTACCCCAGCACTGGTAAACAAATGTCCATTACGCGCGTTACGGGTTGGCATTACACAGTCGAACATATCAATGCCGCGCCGCACTCCTTCGACTAAATCAGCAGGTTTACCGACCCCCATTAAATATCTAGGCCGATCCGCAGGCATCGTATTAGCCAAGTGGTCAAGAACACGCACCATGTCTTCCTTTGGTTCACCAACGGAAAGACCTCCAATGGCATAGCCGTCAAAACCTATATCAACTAACCCTGCCAACGATTCATCACGCAACGACTCATACATTCCACCCTGAACAATACCAAACAAAGCGGATGGGTTATCACCATGCGCATCTTTACTACGCTTTGCCCAACGCAGAGACAACTGCATAGAGTCATCAGCCTCTTTTTTAGTGGCTGGGTAAGGTGTGCACTCATCAAATATCATTACCACATCGCTGCCTAGATCGGCCTGCACCTGCATAGAGGTTTCTGGGTCGAGAAATACAGGGCTTCCGTCAATCGGTGACTGAAACTTCACGCCCTCCTCACTAATCTTGCGCATATCACCCAGGCTAAAGACCTGAAATCCACCTGAATCAGTAAGAATTGGCCCCTGCCACTGAGTAAAATTATGAAGATCACCATGACCTTTAATCACCTCTGTACCAGGCCTCAACATGAGGTGAAAGGTGTTGCCAAGAATCATCTCTGCGCCAATTTCTTTGATATCACGAGGCAACATACCCTTCACCGTGCCATAGGTTCCTACGGGCATAAATGCAGGTGTCTGCACTTTACCGCGAGGAAATTGCATTTCACCTCGACGAGCTTTGCCATCGGTAGCAGAGACTTTAAATTGCATAAAACACTCACGGCTCATTCGGGTACATCCTGTTCAGCATTGGGATTATGGAGTAAAAACATAGCATCTCCATAACTAAAAAAGCGATATCGCTCTGACACCGCCTCTCGGTAAGCCGCCATTATAGAGTGATATCC
>JAPKEJ010000055.1 GCA_028822155.1 Porticoccaceae bacterium | reverse complement strand
TTGCCGGCCTTGTGGGTCTAATGGAAAAGTCCGGCGGCGCAGCGGCATTTGCCGGCATGATGACCGTGTTTATTACCAACAAGGTGAAAGCGCAGAGCGCAACATGGATAAGTGGGTGCCTGTTGTTTTTTACTGATTCTGGCACGCCATTAATTGTCGGCCCGTTATTTCGGCCAATTATTGATGGCTTAAAAATAAGCCGTGCCAAGCTGGCTTGGATTATTGACTCAACCGCATCACCGGTGGCTGTTCTAATACCTTTTATTGGCTGGGGCCTTTACTCTCAAGGGCTAATATCTCAGGAATATAAAAACCTGGGCATCGATGAGAGCGCCTTCCTGGCCTATATAAAGGCCGTTCCTTTTCAGTTTTATTCTATCTTAGCTGTCGTCATGGTCCCTGTGGTGATTATGGCAAAAGCGGATTTTGGGCCAATGCGAAAAGCTGAAGAAGATTGCGCTAAGGGTATTGTCATGGAAAGCACCGAAACCCTAGAGGCAGAGGTGGTGACTACGACCAGCTTGCAAAAAGCTAAACCAATTATGGTCTGGCTACCTCTTGGGTGCATGCTAGTGATTATGTTTTCTCTACTGGTGCCGCAGGGATTTCCGATGGACATGGCGAATATGCCGTCTAATGCGTTCCGGGCATCCCTCTCTACGGGTTATATCTGCGCGGCCATTATCTTAATTATGCTGATGCGGCATTATGGGGTGCGCTCGCTCAGTGGCGGGTTTTCATTGTATTTAGAAAGTATGAGTAAAGTAGTGACTGTACTTATTATTCTTGTTCTGGCCTGGTCATTGGGCGCAATCGGTAAAGATCTTGGTGCCCCTGCTTATATCTCTGCGTTAATAGACGGTAGGTTGCCAGCCTATCTTATCCCCGCAGTCGTTTTTGTTGTCGGCGGTGTTATTTCTTTTTCTACAGGGTCGTCCTGGGGAACTTACGCCATTTTAATACCCCTTACTATTCCCATTGCACATCAGTTTGATGCGCCAATGTATGTGGCTATCGGAGCGGTATTATCTGGCGGGTTATTTGGTGACCATTGCTCGCCGATTTCAGATACAACAATCTTATCCGCTACCGGTGCGGGTTGTACCCAGATCGATCATGTTAAAACTCAGTTCCCCTATGCCATATTCAACGGTAGCTGCAGTCTTATTGCTTATGTAGTGGCAGGTGTAACGGGCAGTATTTGGGCGCTAGGATTAGGCATGCTATTGATGGTTGCCGGATTGTTGATACTAAAAAAATGGTAGTAATGTCAAAACTACGATTGAGAATGATTAGCGGTCTAGCCCCACATCTTTAAACCGCGCGCTTACTTTTAACATAGCGCCCACATCTAAAAAGGGTCGTGGTGGTAGCCAGGTGGCAGTGGCTGAGCCAAGGCAGTCGGCAATTAAATCAGACTGGCCACCGCCGGCATACTCTGCCAACGCATGACCAAAGGCAGTGCCCCGACTAACCCCCGAACCATTGTAACCACCGGCAAGATATATATTTTTACTTTGCTGGCCAAAAAAATTTGTGCCATTGCCACTAATGCCCTCGACGCCAGACCAAGCATATTCAAAGGGCACATGCGCAAGCTGTGGAAACCGTTTTTCAAAGCTTTGACGATGGGTGATCTGTCGTGCCTGTAAAGCGTGAGCGGAAAGTAATGCGCCACCACTATACTCCGCTGTGTTACGCAGACATATGCGTCCGTCTTTGGTGAGCCGTAGAGTTGCCCCACCTCCATGTAAAGAAATAATGCCCCAGGTTTTGTGGCTACCAAGGGTAGATAACTCCTGTGAGGTTAGGGTACGGGTAAAGCTCCCCGACAGCGTACTGCCGATGAGGCGCCTGCGTAAAAATCCAAGTTTTGGCGCTTCGTAATTTGTTGCTAATACCAGTTTGTCAGTTTTAATTTCACCCCCCGACAGTTGTAGTGTGATGGGGTTACCGCGCTCGACCTTTAAAACCGGACAATTTTCAATGAGTCTGACATTTTTTGGCTGACCATCGGCCAGTCCTCGCACTAAAGCCGCTGGCTGCATTAGCGCACCGCGCTTTACGTGAACGCCAGCCTTGTATAATGAGGTGCCAAAACAATTTTCCATGGCGTCGTGATCAAGACTGTTATGTTCAACGCCCATGGCGTTTAGATAATCTATGAAGTTTTTGTGTTCTTTGATCGACGACCGGTCAGCCGCCCCATGAAAAAATCCGCCGTCATCCCACTGGCAGTTAATGGATAGAGATTTAATCTGCTTGCCCAAAAGATCAAGGCCTACCTGGTTAATGCGGTTGACCCGAGAAAAGCTTTCTTTTTGTTCGGGCTTATAAGCACCAGGAAAATGACTAACACCAACCGCAAACCCGGAATTACGACCCGATGCGCCCTGACCCACAAGGCGAGCGTCAAGAAGCACGACTTCGTCGTTTGGGTGGAGTTCGGCCAAGCGTTGGGCACAGGCCAGTCCCGTTAGGCCGGCTCCTACAACAACCCAAGGCACTCGAAGAGTGCCTTGAATCGAATCATGAGCTTGGCGACGCGTTAAAAGTTGGCTCCAACCATGCTGGTCGGTGGGGAAATCTCCCGGTGATAATGTCAGGGAGTAGCCACCTGAGCTGCCATTAATGCGGCAACTTCTGCCTCTAGTGCGGCCCCATCATGAGCCTGCTTGATAACGTAGGCTCTTACCGCTTCTGCTTCAGAAGGACTTAAGGTATCTGCGAATGAGACCATGCCATTAGCCGACAGGGCTCCGCCGAGCACGATCGATTGCCATACGTCGGCATTAGCGCTGATAGGTGACCAGCGTAAATCAGGTAATACGCCAGAACTAATCGCCAGCGGACCATGACAAACGCGACAGTTAAAGTGGTATTTATCAAACCCCAGCTGAATCATCTCCTGGTCACCAAATCTGTCAGCTTTTGGGGTGCGCGGTGCCATGACAAGATTGGGATCTGGAATCGTGCCCGTTGCGCCTAACTTAAAGGTCACCACTTTTCCGACAATCGGCGGCACAGGTTGGTCATAAGCTGAGCCTCCTGCGAGGGCATAGGCAGAGCCCCACCCTGTGGTTATAGTCACGTACTGTTCGCCATTAATTTCGTAGGTTCCTGGGCCAGATGCCGCACCAGACTTAACATTTTGATGCCACAATTTCTCACCCGTGACTGCATTGTAAGCGGCAAACTCTCCTTCTAAACGACCCTGAAAGACGAGTCCGCCTGCGGTTGAGAGAACGCCACCATTCCAAGCGTTACTGTGCTCTACACTCCAACGTGCACTCTGGGTAATGGGATCCCAGGCAATGAGACGCCCCTTAAGTGTCGCTCTAAGGGCCATGGCTGTTGCAAGGTCAAGGTCCATAGGCAAGCCTGCTGCTAGGTTTGTACCTGTATTCCAGCTCTGTATGCGATCTTCAAACAGACTGTCACTCGCATAAAAGTCAGGTATCTCTTGAGCAGGTATGTAGGCGAGATTTAGCTCTGGATTAAACGCCATCGGTTGCCAATTATGCGCGCCTAGCGGCCCTGGATTTTGCATAAACGGAGTTTCACCATAACGCGCCTCTGGATTTTCTATGGGACGTCCATTGACATCTAAACCCTGAGCCCAATTTTGTGGAACAAAGGCTTCACCAGAAATAAATTTGCCAGTGGCGGCATCTAAAAGATAGTAGAACCCATTTTTAGGCGCTTGCATGGCAACACGACGAGTGGCACCACCAGCACCGATTGGCAGGTCGGCCAAAATAATAGTTTGAGTAGCGGTGTAGTCCCAATTGTCGCCAGGGGTTGTCTGAAAATGCCACTTGTAGGCACCAGTAGCCGCATCGACAGCAACAATGGAGGACAAGAATAAATTATCGCCTTTACCGGTGTCCCGAACATCGCGATTCCAGGGTGAGCCATTGCCAACACCAAAAATAACGCTGTCATTTACATCATCATAGGCGATTGAATCCCAAACAGTGCCGCCACCACCATCGGTTGTCCAGGCACCTTCATCGCCCCAAGTCAGATTACCAATGTCTTTGAGTGCGCTGTCAGAAATAGCACCGTCAGGTTGCTTGTTTGGGTTTGGCACGGTGTAAAAGCGCCACACCAGATCGCCAGTTGCGGCAGAGTAGGCAGAGAGATAACCACGCACACCTAGCTCTGCACCACCGTTTCCGATCAGTACATTACCTTTAACAACGCGCGGAGCGCCGGTTATTGTGTAAGGCTTGGACTGATCAACGGTAATCGTGCTCCAGGCTAGTTCTCCAGTAGCCGCATCTAAGGCTTCGAGCCGCCCGTCGATAACACCAACATAGACCTTACCTTTCCAGACTGCTACGCCTCGGTTAACAACATCGCAACAGGCCTTAGCCCCAACAGCCTTGTCTACATTTGGGTTGTAAAGCCAGAGTTCTTTACCGGTTTTTGCATCTAGGGCATAAACCACAGACCATGCGGAGGTAACGTACATAACACCATCGACAACAATAGGGGTAGATTCAACCCCTCGCTCTGTCGCTAGATCATAGGTCCATGCGACGCCCAGTTGGGCAACGTTGTCGGCGTTAATTTGATCTAGCCCAGAGTGACGCTGTTCGTCGTAGGTGCCGCCATAGGTAAGCCATTCTTCAGGGGTCGCCGCTGCATTAAGTAGACGCTGTGAATCAACGTCAGCAAACTTTGCAGGCTCGCTTCCACAGGACGCCAGTATTAATGCCGAAATTAGGCTGATAAATAGTCTGTACGGTCGCATTGAACTCATAGCAAAATCCTTCTTATTTATAATAGTTTTCGCCAGAGTATACTATGGAAGTAAGGGGGTCTGCATAGCCCCCTTATATCGTCTATTTACGCCGGTAGCGGGCAGGCTAAAGCTTGTAATCTGCCTCATGATTATCGAGGATTGATTTAAGCTCATCAAAGTGGAGATCTGCCGTTCCTTGATAGGATTCCCATTGTTTAGCGGTTTTTTCTGCCACTTCATTAGATAAAAAATTAAGCTCCATGCTAGTTTGTAATGCGCGTATATAAGTTTCAGCTGAGCGTTCAAAATAAAACAGTCTATTAAATGCATCAGCCACGCTGGACCCTAAAACCATCACCCCATGATTACCCATCAACATGACTTGCTTACTAGGATCTTTTAGCATTGCGGCGCAACGTTCTCCTTCATCGATAAATGCCATGCCATTAAATTCAGTATCAAGAACAACTCTATTATGGAACTGGGCGGTATTTTGATCTATCGCCGGCAATCGTGGATCTTTAAGGCAGGCTAACACTGTTGAAAATATAGAATGGGCATGAAGAACACATCTTGCATGAGGGCAGTGTCGGTGCACCGCGCCATGCAACCCCCAAGCGGTTGCGTCAGGAGCGTTGGGCTGTGACATAGTTGTTGGGTCATTGGCATCTAAAAGCAACAAATCACTGGCCTTGATCGTGGAAAAGTGGCGTTGATTTGGATTAATTAAAAATTGACTGCCATCGTCATTGACCGCAACTGAAAAATGATTGGCAACACCTTCGTGATAATTTAATCGCACTGCCCATCTAAAAGCGGCAGCTAAGTCTATTCGTTGCGCCTGTATAAAATCTGACATTAAGCTGCTCCAATATCTTTTATGCGTTATAGCGTCTTATAAAGACTACATCAAACTATCCCATGATACAGATCAACTAGGTAGTCAAGGAAATTTATACCAAACACCAGCCTCCTTTATGCGTTTTTGGTGGCTTTGTGGTACTCTTGCCAAACAATAATTACAACAAAATAATATCCTATGAGCGATCACCTTAGCATTAAAACAACAGAGCCCGAAGTTGATTGGGCTGTCTTTATTCCAGCAGTATTAGTTGTTTTAGCTTGCGCTATTCCATTGATAATTTTTCCAGAAGCCGCTACGGCATTAATGGTTGATACCAAAAACACAATTTTGAATAACTTTCTATGGCTCTACCTTTTGGTCGCTATAGGCGCCTTTCTTTTCTGTATGTGGTTAGCCTTTGGCCGATACGCCCATGTAAAATTAGGCGCCCCCGATGAGCCGCCTGAATACTCTGATACTCACTGGGTTGCAATGATGTTTACCACAGCAATTGGTGCCAGTGTCATTGCTTGGGGTTTTGCAGAACCTATTTTTTATCTTCAAACTCCCCCCATGGGAATTGAGGTAGGATCGTCGAAATCCTTCGAATGGGCACACATGTATCCACTTCTTCATTGGGGGATAATTCCCTGGGCCATTTACGCACTACCCGCCGTACCCATTGCCTATATGCTCTATGTTAAACGCTATCCCATTCTGCGCATTAGCAGCGCTTGTGACGGTGCTCTACCAAAAGCAGGCCGCAGCCAAATAAAAACTTTAATCGACATTTTGATCGTGCTGGGTATTGTTGGAGGGGTTGCGACTTCGCTTGGCTTGGGTGTGCCTTTGCTGTCAGCGATGCTTTCTACTTTGTTCGACGTCCCCGATAGCATGTTGATCAAAATGACTGTTCTGACGCTTTGGACGCTAATATTTGGCGCTAGTGTTTATCGAGGCTTAAAGGCAGGCATAAAAGTTCTCGCCGATATTAATATCGTCTTAGCCGTCATTACTATCGTCTTTGTGCTACTCGCAGGCCCGGGTGTTTTCATCATGGATCTAACAGTCAACAGCGTCGGCTTAATGTTTAGTAATTTCATCAGCGCATCTACTTGGACTGACCCCATTGAAAATGGTAGCTTTCCAGAGGATTGGACTGGTTTTTACTGGGCATGGTGGTTGGCTTACACGGGTATGGTAGGTCTATTTTTTGGACGCATATCCCGAGGCCGTACAATCCGTCAGCTAGTCTTAGGCGTCATTGGCTGGGGTACTTTAGGAACCTGGTTATTTATGGCTGTGATGGGTGGATACTCACTCTATCTAGAGCTAAATGGCACACTGGCTGTCAAAGAAATCCTTAGTACGCAGGGGATGTCATTTGTAAATGCACTAGTAATCCAAAGCCTTCCCTTTGGGAAATTTACATTGGCGGTTTTCACATTATTATCGATAATATTTTATGCCACCACCATCGATTCATCGGCCTATGTTCTTTCCAGTATATGCGCTAAAAATTTACGGAATGACGCTGAGCCAAAACGCTGGAATCGCGTGGCCTGGGCGATATTACTTGCTCTTATTACCGCAGGGATACTTCAAGCAGGTGCATTGGATGCCATAAAAGCAGTCACCGTCCTTAGCTCTGTCCCAATGATACCTATCATGGCTATTCTATGTATTTCTTTGGTTCGCTGGTTGAACCAAGATTTTGGGCACATAGCCAGAGACAAAGAACTATCATTAGCGGCTGAAGATCTAAATTCCAATAAATAAAAATCTAGCGGCTTGTTAAATTAATTACCCTAATTAACCTGCCGCTCGCGTCCTTCCCAATGTGGTTTGCGCAATTCAGTTTTCAACACCTTACCTGCACCGGACAGCGGCATAGGCTCATTGCGAAACTCTACCGTCTTAGGGCACTTGTAACCTGCTATTGAACTACGGCAATGTTCTATTAATTCCTGCTCAGTCGCGATAGCTCCAGTAGCCAAAATTACGATCCCATGAACCGCCTCGCCCCACTCCTCGTGGGGAACACCAATGACCGCCACATCTTGCACCGCTGCATGACTAATCAGGGCATTTTCAACTTCAGTGGTAAAAACATTTTCACCCCCTGTTACAACCATATCTTTTACCCGGTCGACGATATACAGATAGCCTTCCTTATCAAATATACCGGCGTCCCCGGTAAACACCCACCCATCTTGCAATGCACTGGCGGTCTCTTCCGGTTTATTCCAATAACCAATCATGACGTGGGGCCCTCGCACCACCACCTCTCCCTGCTTACCCAGCACCACCTCGTTGCCCTCATCATTAAGCAGCTTTATTTCACTGACCGATAATGGTTTACCTGCTGACTTTAAAATTTCACCACCACGGCGGTGATCCTCAGTCGATAGCATCGTCGCTAGAGGTGCTAATTCAGTCTGGCCATAGGCTTGAATAAAGCCCACTGTGGGCCATAAGTCCATGGCCTGAGTGAGCACCGCGGCTGGCATAGGGGACGCGCCATATAAGATCCGCTTTAAACTACTTAGATCTGCCGTTGCGGCATTTTCATGCGCAAGGACCATTTTTATCATCGCTGGTACCAATAGCGCATGAGATATTTTCTCTTCTGCAATAACGTTAAGTACCAAAGCCGGCTCAAAGCCTGCCACAAAAACATGGCTTGCCCCCGCCAGAACGGTAATCATTGAACAGGCGAAATCAGCCATATGAAACATTGGTGCCGCATGCAGATATGAACTATGAGATGCGATTTCCATGTCGCCGAAACCACCAATAGCACTAGCCCAAATGGCTTGATGGGACTGCATTACGCCTTTAGGGAACCCTGTAGTCCCTCCGGTATAAAAAATACCAGCCATGTCGGCCCCGTTGCGAGTCGACGGTGCAATAGTTTGATTGTCCGCGATGAGAGATTCATAGGACTTGGCCCAATTGGGTGTCTCACCGTCACCCATATAAATAACATGCTCTAGGGATTCGACTTCATTTTTTAATTGCTCAGCCTGTGCACTAAACGCATCATCAAATAACAACACTCGGGTACCAGAGTCAGTTAAAGCATAATTGTTCTCCGCCACTGCCCAGCGCGTATTAAGTGGCACCATACAATAGCCTGCCCACGGCACTGCAAATATAGCCTCAAAATAGTTATCACTATTGAGGCTGAGAATAGCAACCCGCTCAGCCTCGCCTAGCTGAAGTCGATCTAAGGCCCCCGCAAAACGCGCTACCCGGTCTAAAACCTGTGGCCATTGACGTGAGCGTCCGTTATATCGAGTCGCGACTGCGTCGGGATTGAGACGGGCACTGCGTTGAAGTAATCCAGGTATTGAAATCATATAAATATTCCGTGATGTTTTTTTTATCATAAAGGATGTGTCAGAATATGACTAGGGGTCTATCGCCAAGCTTTTATCGCCCCAAAATAGGCTAACAACAATGGATAAAGAGTTATGTCCAAAAAACTACCCAAGGTCTCTCCCCTCGCTCTCCAGCACTGGGATAAGAAGTTAGATCAGATCGCCGAAGACACCAGAGGAGCGCCGATCAATGTCCATCAATTGATGGCTAACAATCCTTCGCTTTTAAAAGCCTGGTGGAATTTTAGAAATCACGCTGTAGAGGGTGGCACGCTGGGTAAGCGTGCCGGCGAACTGGTGATTCTGCGGGTCGCAGTTCACATGCAAGCCTGGTATGAGTGGGGATCACATGTCGATCGAGCCCTAGCATGTGGCCTCACCATCGATGAGATCAATCATGTACTAAGCTACTCGACAGCCGAAGGATGGGGGGCAACTGATGCCGTATTACTGCGGGCTGTAGATGACCTTATCGCACACCACTGCCTCACTGAGCAAATTCAAACCCAACTGGCACAGCATTTCAGTACTGAACAGGTTATGGATATTATCGCCATCCACGGCATGTATGTCATTCTTGCTTGCATGATCAAAAGCTGGGGTCTGACGCTAGATCAACAGGTGCAAGAGCGCATAGCAGAACAAGCCAGTGAAAGTGACTTTATTGCCGCTGCAGCGCTCTTCAAGGCTACCATCGATAATATAAACTAACTAGATTAGGCGTCTTCAACCTGACCAAGGTTTGTGGCTCTTACTTAGAATAGGTGAAGCTTATAATCGGAATCAAGGGATATAGGGCATGAATACTGAGTATCTCTTGATATTCAAACCATTTAGGACAAACATAGCTGAGTACTCAGTATTAGCAGGTTTCGCTATTTGGCTATGTGCAAGTCCCTGACCCAAATAGCTGTCTTTGCACTGACATGCTTTCATATGTTTGAATGTCTATCGTAAAACCTTACTAATGCTGTGAGCGCAGATGACGTCATGTAACTGGCCACTTCAATATTTTAAGTAATAACAAATTTTCAATAGGTGATATAAACATGAGTACAGGGAAAGAAGCTAACACAATCGCTCCGCTATGCGACTATCCATTGAGCAGTTCAGGTCAGACATCTAACAAAGACATCCTGCGCTGGGTTGAGAGGATGGAGTCTTTACTGCAACCAGATCGCGTGCACTGGGTAGACGGTTCTGAAGAAGAAGCCGCCGCCATGATGGACATGATGGTCAGCCGCGGTGACTGCGTCAAGCTTAACGAAGATTTACGCCCCAACAGCCATCTTTTCCGCTCTGATCCCCGTGATGTTGCTCGTGTTGAAAGTCGTACCTACATATGTTCGGTTGCCGAAGACGATGCTGGGCCAACCAATAACTGGATGGCGCCTGAGCAAATGAAGCTGAAGATGAATGGACTATCGGAAGGCGCCATGCGTGGCCGCACCATGTATATTATTCCCTTTAGTATGGGGCCTATCGGCTCTCCCATTGGTAAAATTGGCATTCAAATTACAGACTCAGCTTATGCTGTAGTGAACATGCGAATTATGGCTAGGGTTGCTCCGAAGGTATTGGATGTGCTCGGTGATAGTACCGACTACGTCCGCTGCGTGCATACTGTAGGTCAGCCTATACTGTCAAAGGAAGATGATGTTAGCTGGCCCTGTAATCCAGAAAATACCTATATTGCTCATTTCCCTGAAGAGAAGACTATTCTTAGTTTTGGCTCAGGCTACGGCGGTAATGCTCTGCTGGGTAAAAAGTGTTTTGCCTTGCGTATTGCCAGCACCATTGCTCGTGACGAGGGTTGGTTAGCTGAGCACATGCTAGTCCTGGGCGTAAAAGACCCCTCCGGTAAAAAAACCTATGTTACTGCAGCCTTTCCAAGCGCCTGCGGCAAAACTAACTTTGCAATGTTAATTCCGCCGCCTGAATTACAAAAACAAGGCTGGGAAATTTCATGTATCGGTGACGATATCGCATGGATCAAGCCAGACGCTAATGGTAAGTTACGGGCCATTAATCCTGAAGCTGGATTCTTCGGGGTTGCACCGGGAACAAGCATGGACACTAACCCAATGGCAATGGAATCCTGTGCTTGTGACACTATCTTTACCAATGTTGCACTGACCGACGAAGGTGATATCTGGTGGGAAGGTATGACAGATACAGCACCATCGCATCTTATTGACTGGAAGGGCAATGACTGGAAGCCTGACAGCGAGACGCCTTCTTCGCATCCTAATGCAAGATTTACGGCTCCCGCTAGAAATTGTCCCGTTATTGATCCTGACTGGGAAAATCCAGAAGGCGTAGAGGTTGGAGCAATGATCTTTGGTGGCCGTCGAATGACTACTATTCCATTGGTATATCAAAGCTTTAACTGGCAGCACGGTGTATATATGGGCGCCACAGTTGGCTCTGAGCAAACTGCGGCCGCAGAGGGAAAAATTGGTAGTATGCGCCAAGATCCCTTTGCCATGTTGCCCTTCTGTGGTTACCACATGGGTGATTACTTTCGCCACTGGCTAAAGATGGGTAAAGTTATTAACGAGCCACCCCGCATATTTCATGTGAACTGGTTCCGTAAGAATGCACAGGGTAAGTTTATGTGGCCTGGTTTTGGAGAAAATGCGCGAGTACTAAAATGGATTGTTGAGCGTGTTAACGGTTTAGCCCAGGCCAAGGAAACACCATTGGGTTGGATGCCCAGTTATAGCGATTTAGATTGGGAAGGGCTGGATTTTACTCAAGAAGACTGGAATGAATTAATGAAAGTCGATGGTGAGGCCTTAAAGGCCCAAGCCCTAGGCCATGAAGAATTGTTTCTCAAGCTCTGGGACCACATGCCAAAAGAACTGCTATGGCAGCGCGATTTATTGCTAAGCCGTTATTAACCATTAACGACAATTCATGCGTCAAAGGGGCTACAAGCCCCTTTTTTTATTTTAACTATAAAAAGCGTGTCCCTTCTCCAAGGCGCTACTTACCTTCGCAGGACTCATACCTAGCACTCTGAGCATATTCTGCGCCGTTCGATCGATAATATTCACATCGCCCTTGTCTAACGTCCGCAGACCCGAAATAAATACCGCGGTCACCTGATCCAACTGAAAATTATCAGGTGCGTCGGTGAAAGAGCCCTCCTCCACACCCCGAGCAATCAATAACTTCAAATAGCTGCCTACGTCGATATACCTCGGCGGAAGCAAGTAAAATGCGCCTCCCAAAACCGTACTCCATGACTTTTGCTCGAGAGCAGCGTGCATTATGATATTGTTTGCTACGACAATTCGTACTGGTGCATCTTTAATACCAGCTAACCGCTCATCTACAGGCGCTATAAGCTCTAGAGCAATCGCCTTGGCGAGTGCCGTAATCAGCTCGTCCTTGTCTTTAAAATGATTGTAAAAGGTTGCATTAGCCATTCCGGCATATTTGGTAATGTCATCGAGACGCGTATTGCTTATACCACTCTCAGCGAATACATCCAGCGCGCTATCAAGCAAAATGCCCCTTGTGCGTGCCCTTTTATTTAGGCCCCTAGAACGCTCCTGAAAATATCTACTCAATTGAAATTCCTTGTTTAAGAAAAACTATAGCAACCTAAAATATTCAAATTTTATCTAGCCTAGATGTCTATATTTAGAGGGTTGGCATGATTATCATCATCAGTACGGCTCACCACAATAACTGGATCAAGCGGCTAATTTAGACGCACGTTCAGAGTGGAAACCATACCACTAAAGCCGCTAGAAAAGAGATCCAATATCTAGAGTAAATTCAAAGAAAGAGGAGTATAGGGGCCTTAGGCCCAGCTTAAATTAGAGCTAAAGAAGCCAATTGTTCGTCAAGATGGAGGGAAATGAATTGCTAGGCTATCCATTTTAGATATTATACGGTTTGGAATTAATGAGGAGAGTTGTATGGGTATAAATCTTAGGGTTACGGCCAACTGACCAATTTGATACGGACCATGGTTTGCTGATTTTCAGCTAGTCTTAACCAGATACTGCTTCTGAAACAACACTTATATCTGACTTTAATCTATGCTTCATAATACCTAAATTTATGAAATATTTAGCTGTTTCTTCAAGGTTCATGCCGTTTAATGCACCAAATACTTTTAACTCCTGATGTAAATCAGCAGGTACCCAGCAGGCTTTCTTTTCTT
>JAPKEJ010000100.1 GCA_028822155.1 Porticoccaceae bacterium | reverse complement strand
GGATGGGTGAACCACCCCAAAGCACCCAAGCGATAGTTAGTCGTTACCACGACTACCCCTTGACTGGAGACTAATCGAGAGAAGTCATAATAATCCTTATGCCCGGTGGTATTGCCACCCCCGTGAATCCAGAACATCACTGGGTATGATTTGCTCGCAAAGTCTGCGGGTGCTTTGATATCAAGATAAAGGCAATCTTCTGAGCCAACAATGCCCTCACCGCTAGCACCAGCATAGTCGCTAGACTTTTGGACACAGGAGGTGTCTTCCCTATCAGTGATTATCTCAGACGGCTTATTTAACTCACGTGGAGCACGCCAGCGCAAATCGTCTACCGGTGGCTGTGCGAAGGGAATATCAAACCAAGATACAACAGTGGCGGAAGATGGATCTGCGCCACCACTCACTATTCGTTCTCCCTGAACAATGCCTCCTGAAGTCTCTAAACGATAGGCTTCAGATTGATCGAGCATGGGTTCAGCATTATCAAACCATGCACATGCGCCCAAAAAAACAACTGTAATGACAACTAAAAAACGAGCCATAAAACTAATCCCTACTTTTTTGAATGTCTCTGCACACTAGATACTGCAAAAGACTGGTTTTATAATGAGTGGTGTACGTCTCAAAATGACGGAGCGATCAAAAATATAGCCACTATGTAAAACTTGTATAAACGGATCTTATACCACTGCGTCAGCCGAAAACTGCAGTTTAGCTAACCGAGCATACAGAGGACTTGCTGAGAGAAGCTCTTGGTGGGTCCCTGACGCAACTTTTTGTCCGCCATCCATAACCACAATTTCATCCGCATGGAGAATCGTCGCCAATCGATGTGCGATTATTACTGTCGTCCGGCCTTTCATTAATTTATCTAAAGCCAGCTGCACCTTGTATTCACTTTCCGAATCTAACGCACTTGTTGCCTCGTCCAACAATAATATTCTCGGATCTTTCAATAACGCTCTGGCAATAGCTATTCGCTGACGCTGGCCGCCAGATAGACGGACGCCTTGCTCGCCAAGGTTACTAGCATAGCCATGAGGTAGCTGGTTGATAAAGTCATCTGCATGGGCAGCCTTAGCTGCTGCTATAACCTGGTCATCACTAGCACCTGGTTTACCATAGCGGATGTTGTACATCACATCTCCGGTAAATAAAGTTGGTTGCTGATCGACCACCGCAACTTGTTGGCGCAGGTGCTCCAAATTAAGCTCTCGAATATCACTACCACCAAACAGCATTGTTCCCATCTGTGGGTCGTAAAAACGCTGAATAAGAGCAAAAAGAGTAGATTTCCCTGCTCCAGAAGGCCCCACTAAAGCAATGATTTTTCCGTCGGGGATATTCAGCGAAAATTCATTAAGAGCCGGCTGATCGGGTCGCGACGGATAGCAGAACGTTACATCATTAAAATGAAGAGTTGCCGGCAAATTCGTCACATTAACCTCAACTAATTCTGCCAACTTAATTTCATTTGGCGCATGTAATAACTCCATCAACCGCTCAGTCGCGCCAGCAGCACGCTGAAGCTCACCATAGACCTCAGACAGCGACGCTACGCCCAAGGCCATTAGAGTTGCATAGAAGATAAAGGCACCAAGATCACCGCCGGTCATGGTACCCGCCATAACATCTCTGCCGCCGAACCACAGCATCGCACTGAGCGCGCCAAATATTGCCATAATAACTAGGGCCGTTAGAATTGCTCGCTGCCCAATACGTTTTTTAGCGACCCGAAAAGCCCGCTCCACTTCCTCTCCAAAAGCCGCCCTCTCAAAAGACTCCTGGGTAAAACTTTGTACAGTTTTTATCTGCTGAATGACTTCTCCAGCGTAACTGCCGACACTGGCAATTGAATCCTGACTTTGCCTAGACAGGTTACGTACCCGGCGGCCAAAATAGAGAATGGGTAACAAAATCACTGGAACAGCTGCTAGCACAATTAATGACAGTTTGAAGTTGGTCGCCAGCAGCATTATTAACGCCCCTAAAGAGCTAATACTGCTGCGCAGAGCAATAGACATGGAAGAGCCTATAATGGACTGCAGCAGCGTTGTGTCCGAGGTTAAACGCGACATAATGTCGCCGCTTCGGTTGGTTTCAAAGAAAGCAGGGTGCAAACTGACTACATGATTAAATACTGCAGTACGAATATCCGCACTCACTCGCTCACCTAACCAGGAAATAAGGTAGAACCTGACATAAGTGCCTGCCGACATCAGGGTTGCGATACCGATGATAAACAACACACCAGTATTCAAATTATCCTGGGATTTTTCGGCAAAACCCCCATCGATCAACAAACGAAGCCCTTGCCCAATAGAGAGGGTGATCCCCGCAGTAACCAAAAGAGCGATCAAAAAAATGAAGATTTGGCGCTTGTAGGGCGATAAAAAACCTAACAACGACACCAATATAGTTGGATTTACCCCCTGCTGAGCCGCTAGCTGTTCATAATGACTATTATTATCTGACAACTTAGGCGCACCTTGGTTAGCGTTTTGAGATGGTCGCTAGAGCTATTGTTATTGTTAGTTCGTGGAATATCACAGCCCTCAGGGTGACAACCCATACGCCCAACAACGTACCATAAATCTCACTCTTTGGAATGCTTTATTTCATCCACTTAATGACCATGAATTACACTAATTTCTCCCCTGCAGATTAACCCCTGCTGGCTATTGCGCAATGTAAACTGAAACGC
>JAPKEJ010000099.1 GCA_028822155.1 Porticoccaceae bacterium | reverse complement strand
AAAGCTGCCGTCATCGATTAAATCCCATAACGCATATTTAACTTCGTTATTGAGTCTTATCAGACCAAAATGATTCTCAGAACCACTTGCATCAACAGAGTCTTTCCATCTCTCATCAAAGGCCTCGAAGTAAAATAATGAAACACCTGCCGCATTAGTCCATTCTCGCATGTACTGATAAAACATCTTCTGTTTGTATTCATCCGCAGCCTTGGAACCTTTTGGCCCATAGGCGGCACCATCAGAAGAAGCCCAGCCACTTTCGCCAATATGGATTGGTTTATCGATACCCAAACTTTTAATATAATCTACAACCGCCTGGTATTGTGATTCGCCATATTCTGCGGCCCGCTTCATGGTTACTTGAATCATCTCAGGCTTAGTTAAGGTTTCTTCATTTGGTAAAACGCCCCAAAAGTCCTGATTGTAGAATGAGTCGTGAAACGGATAGGTATGCACTGACACAAAGTCAACAGCATTAATTAACGCCGTCAGATCCTCAGTGTGATAAAGCTTTGCTCCGCCACCCCAGGATTCATAGTTGTCTGAACTCGTAATCCAAATGTCCGCGTTTAAAAGGCCGGTCTTTTTCAGCTCTTGTAGATGATTGACCCACTTAAGTATCGTCTTTGGATAAACAAAATAATTAACCGCCCACTGAACCATAGCTTCATTACCCACTGCAATTACCTTAACAACATCAGGGTACTCATTAGCCATTGCCACAGCGGCCTCTATGTCACTAGTGTTCTTTTTAATATTGCCTCTAAAATGATCAGTGCCATCCTGCCAGGAACCATGCGCCTCGATCCAAGCACCAAGCATCACGTACATCTCAAAATCGGGGTCAATGCTTTTTAACGCTCTTATGGCTGCCAGCAGGTCTGCTGCCTGCGGAAATTGCGACGTATTGTAGGTACGCAACACCTTGACACCCATTGCAGAAAGAATTTTTAAATCTTCAGTAATCTCTTCGTGGGTAGGCGCTATATCGCGGCTTTTACCGCGGTAGCCACCATAGGAAAATCCAGGGTAGTTGGGGTTACCTAATATTTCCACGGCCGTTGGACTCTTGTTGATTTTTAAATCAACCGACTGATTTGTTTTGTCACAAGAGGACAAAAAACAAATCACAATGCTTAAACCGATAAACTTGAAAAATTTAATCACAGCTTTAACTATCCTTCAGATTAGACTTAAAAATGATCTACAAAAATGTCATGCGCCCCCCATTATAGTGTGCCGAGCACAATCAACTACCTAATTAGCGACGAAAGGTATTACTTTTGTCGATGAGTGGAGTGTCTACAACCCCATTAAGTGGCGTAAAATTTACCCTTATAAAACCATTTAAGGTGTGACGATATGATTCCACAAAAGGTTGAGTTGATTAAACAGGCTCAACATTATCAATTGCACGTTAATGGAGCACCCTTCTATATCAAAGGTGCCGGCCTTGAAATAGGTAGTATTGAGCGCCTCGCCGACTATGGCGGCAATGCCTTTCGCACGTGGCGCGTCGACAATGATGGCAAGAGTGGTCGTGAAGTTCTCGACGAGGCTCATCAACAGGGTTTGATGGTTTGCATGGGATTGGACGTGGCCCGTGAGCGCCATGGGTTTGATTACGATGATAAAGCCGCGGTTACTCAACAACTGATTATGATCCGCGAAGATGTTCTTGCGCTAAAGGATCATCCTGCCTTGCTAATGTGGGGTATTGGTAACGAGCTTAATCTGCGCCATAGTAATCCCAAAGTGTGGGATGCAGTTAATGAGCTTTCAGAGATGATCCATGAGATCGACCCCAATCATCCAACGACCACGATGCTGGCAGGCGCTGAGCCAGAGGTTATCAAAACCGTCGTCGAACGATGCCCGGATATAGATCTACTCTCATTCCAGCTCTATGGTGATATCGACAAACTCCCCCAGTACTTATTAACCAGCAAATACCAAGGCGCTTATACCGTGTCTGAATGGGGTGCTACTGGTCACTGGGAGGTCGACTGCACAGATTGGGGCCGACCCTTAGAGGCCACTAGCAGTGAAAAAGCCAGCGTCTATCAATCACGCTATCTTGAATATATAGCTGCAGATACCGAACAATGTATAGGCTCATTTGTGTTTTTGTGGGGGCAGAAACAAGAACGCACCCCCACTTGGTATGGCGTATTCCTAGAGAACGGCTGCCACACAGAAGCCGCTCAGGTAATGCAGTATCTTTGGACTGGAGACCCGCCTGAACGTCCGGTCCCTAAGTTTCCTTCACTTACAATTGAGGGTGCCAGAGGTAAAGATAGTGTCCGTTTGATTGAAGGTGATCTTTATCAAGCAGAGGTTACCTTTGAGTCTGCAGACAATAATTCGCTTAGCTGTCGCTGGGAACTCCTTCGAGAGGTCGAGAAAATATTAGAAAGTGATGGGGGTGATTTCGAACCCACTCCGGAGATTGTTTGGCATCAATATAGTTCAGAAATGATCGATTCCGTTGAATTCAAAGCGCCAAACATTGGCGAATACCGACTCTTTATCTACCTAGATGATGCCTTTGGTGGCTCAGCCACCGCAAATATGCCCGTTTTAGTCGTATCTCGGACGACTGTCAAGAATCTCTAACCTATACTCGTCCTAATAGCAGACTTGTTTCACCGGTCTCTAATGGTGTGATTTAAAAATAATAATAGCTATGAAAATAAAAATTATGAG
>JAPKEJ010000054.1 GCA_028822155.1 Porticoccaceae bacterium | reverse complement strand
TCCCAGTGGTTGCAGATGTCATTTCTAAACCGCGTATGGTTCTTATCAGTAGAGTCTGATTTTTTGCGGTTGAAGTACTTTAACAGTCGGGCGCTTATGGTCATGTTGTCTGCCGGTAATAAATTAAGGCCACTGTCTTAGTGGCCTTATGGTTTACGGTGGGTTTGAGTGTCTAGCTCACTGGCGTGCTTTTAAATGCACCTGCACCCAAAAAGTCTGCCTTGCCTATAGCAACGCCATTGTGGCGAAGAATGTTATAGGTGGTAGAGACGTGAAAGTATAGGTTGGGAAGGGCCCATGAGTTGAGATACTCGCGAGCGGTAAAGGTGTACAGGTTTGGTCCGGCTTGCATAGTAATGCTGTTGTCTTCGGTGCCGTTAATCATCTCTGCCTGGACAGTGCTCAAAAAGGCTTTGGTTTTGTCGACTCGGGCTTTAAGTTGCTCAAAGGTTATTTCGTTGTCTTCATCTGTCGGTGTTTCAATACCGGCCATGCGAGCGGCTCCGCGCTTAGCAATGTCACAGCCTATTTGTACCTGTTTAGTTAACGGCAGCATGTTAGGGAACAGCCGAGCACTGGTGAGCACAGCATCGTCTATACCATGGTCAGCACCATATTTCGCACCAGCCTCTAGCAGGTTGTTTAGATTGCCTAAAGAATGGATAAACACAGGAATGGAGCAATCATAAAGTGATAGTGACATTAATAACCTCGAGTAATTTGTAGCCTATCCTGGCTGGATAAACTCAGTAGGCCGCAAAATTAAAGAGTGTGAGCCGATTTGTCAATCATCTGCGTATACTTAGCACTGTAAATTGATTGTTAGCTGATAAGACATCTGTTTAAGGGAGTGATCTAATTACCATTAATATCGAGCATAAGTTTGACTGCACAGCCGATCAGCTGTGGGCGGTAATAGGTACACCAGACCGAGTTGACTGGGTGCCAGGCGTTGAGGGCTGTGAATATGATGGCGAGGTTAGGTCACTGGCCTTACCCGGCGCGGGCGCCATTAAAGAGCGCATTGTTAGCCGCGATGCTGTCGCAAGAACCATGGTTTACTCATGCTTTGAGTCACCGACACCGCTGGACTTTCATGAGGCGCGGGTTGAAGTTGTGGCTGACGATAATGGCTGCACACTGCATTGGCAGACGAAGGTCCAGCCCGTCGAGATAGAGGTGTTTATTAGGGCGAGCATGGAAGGCTGTTTGGTTCAAATTGCACAGGTGATTAAAGAGTCGTCCACCGGTTGAGCCTTTTACCACATGGGGTCTTGCCTGATTAAAAATATGACCCAATATCCACTGTTGATGCTTACTTGATAGCAACAGTTTGTTGTAACATAGAACTTTAGACATTTGATAAATTGGCTGTATTAATGAGTAACGAAAACGACAACGAATTTTGGGACGGTGAAAACGACACTATTGTTGAATCCTCTCGCCCAAAACTGAAAAAACCACGTATGTACCAAGTGATTCTATTAAATGACGATTACACGCCCATGGAGTTTGTGGTTGAGTTGATCGAGCAGTTCTTTTATAAGTCACGAGAAAACGCCACCCAAATCATGCTAAATATACATACTCATGGCAAGGGCGTTTGTGGCGTCTATACTGAAGATATAGCAGAGACAAAAGCGGCGCTTGTGACTCAATTTGCTCAAGACCACCAGCACCCACTTCTCTGCCAAGCAGAACCAACTGACGATGATGAGGAATAAGGATGTTAAGTAGAGAGCTTGAAGTTACCCTCAACCTTGCGTTTAAAACAGCGCGAGAAAAGCGCCACGAATTTATGACAGTTGAGCATCTGTTGCTAGCGTTGCTAGACGATGCCTCTGCCACAGCAGTGCTAACGGCCTGCGGTGCCGATCTAGGCGCACTGCGTCATGACCTGGTGGAGTTTATCGATTCGACTATACCCAGGTTCCCCGATGCGCAGCTAGAAGGAGAGACCCAACCGACCCATGGTTTTCAGCGAGTATTGCAGCGTGCGGTGTTCCAGGTTAATTCTGCCAACCACAGTGAGGTCGTTGGCGCCAATGTGGTAGTTGCGATTTTTAGTGAGCAAGAGAGTCAGGCGGTTTACTTTTTACGCTTACAGAACGTAGCACGCATCGACGTCGTTAATTATATCTCTCACGGAATTTCAAAATACGCTGATGGAGCAGATCACGGCGGCGAACCTGAGGACGAGACTGTAGAGTCTGTCGCCGATGGTGAAGCTGAAGATGCCAGTATGCTCAGCCAATTTTCGACCAACTTAAACGAGCAAGCCAAGCTGGGCTTGATCGACCCCTTAATTGGACGCGATGCCGAGATTGAGCGTGTTAGCCAGATATTAATTAGACGGCGCAAGAACAACCCCTTATTGGTGGGTGAGTCTGGTGTGGGTAAAACCGCTATTGCAGAAGGTCTGGCCAAATTAATCGTAGAGGAAAACGTCCCCGAGCCAATGCTGGGCAGTACTGTATTTTCTTTAGATATGGGTGCGTTGTTAGCAGGGACTAAATATCGAGGTGATTTTGAGAAACGCCTGAAGGGCCTTATTGCTGAGCTAGTAAAGTTTGAAAAGTCGATACTATTTATCGATGAGATACACACCATTATAGGCGCCGGAGCGGCATCTGGTGGTGTCATGGATGCCTCGAACCTACTTAAACCGCTATTGTCATCGGGTAAGTTGCGCTGTGTTGGCTCAACAACCTATCAAGAGTATCGCGGTATCTTTGAAAAAGATCACGCTTTGGCGCGACGTTTCCAAAAGATTGATGTGCCAGAGCCCAGTATTGCTGAGACGTTTGAGATTCTTAAAGGCTTAAAATCACGCTTTGAAGAGCATCACGACCTGAAGTTTACTAATCCAGCCCTTAAAGCGGCCGCAGAGCTATCTAGCCGGCACATCACTGACCGGTTCTTACCTGATAAGGCAATTGACGTATTGGACGAGGCGGGCGCTTATCAGCGGTTACAGCCTGAGTACAAACGCAAAAAGACCGTCGGTTTAACCGATATCGAACTGGTTATCTCTAAGATGGCCCGTATTCCGGCAAAAAGTGTGTCCAGTTCTGACAAGGCACAGCTTAAGGACCTGGCCACTAACCTCAAAATGGTTGTGTTTGGCCAAGATAAGGCTATTGAGGCGATGTCTACGTCGATTAAGATGGCTCGCGCGGGTTTACGTGAAGGTAGCAAGCCTATTGGTAGTTTCTTGTTTTCTGGCCCCACCGGTGTTGGTAAGACTGAGGTCTGTCGTCAGTTAGCTAATGTGTTGGGTATTGAGCTCATTCGTTTTGATATGTCTGAGTACATGGAACGTCATACGGTGTCGCGGTTAATTGGTGCTCCTCCGGGTTATGTTGGCTACGATCAGGGCGGTTTATTGACTGAAGCGGTTACCAAGCAGCCTCATTCTGTGATTTTGCTCGACGAGGTCGAAAAAGCCCACCCAGATGTCTTTAACCTGCTGTTGCAGGTCATGGATCACGGCACATTGACCGATAATAATGGTCGCAAAGCCGACTTCCGTAACGTGATTTTAATTATGACCACCAATGCGGGCGCCGAACTAATGAGCAGGGCGTCTATTGGCTTCTCTCATCAAGATCATACCACTGACGGTATGGAAGCGATCAAGAAGATGTTCACGCCTGAATTCCGCAATCGATTGGACAATATTGTGCAGTTTGGTGAGTTGACTCTTGAGGTGATCAAAACCGTGGTCGACAAGTTTTTGGTGCAGTTGCAGTCGCAGCTGGACGATAAAAAGGTCTTTCTTGAGATTGATGACGAGGCGCGCCTATGGCTTGCTGAAAATGGTTATGACGCCAAGATGGGCGCACGGCCAATGGATCGTTTGATTCAGGAGAAGATTAAAAAGCCCTTGGCAGAGGAAGTCTTGTTTGGCGCTCTAGCCGACAAGGGCGGTACGGCCTATGTTCGAGTCGAAAACAACGAGCTGGTTGTCACCACGGATATCATCGAAAAGGCGACGGCTGAAGCTTAGCGTGTCCTAAACCGCACTGGCGCAAAACTAAGGGAGTAATTATGTCTAAGGTTAAGGGCCCCAGTGCGTTTGTCAGCGAGGCATATCAGCTCGATGACGAGACAGGCAGGGTCGATTTCTATAAGAAGTGGGCTGATGACTACGATCACCAGATGCTCGACGAGCTCAAGTATGTCGCCCCCGAGGCCATTGCACGGTTGCTTTGTGCGCATTTAACGAACAAAGAGGCAGAGATATTTGACGTCGGTTGTGGCACTGGCCTGACCTGCCGGTATCTTGTCGACAATGGTTATAAAGCCCTTGATGGAATAGATCTTTCTCCTGACATGGTACGGGTAGCCGGTGACCAGGGCATTTATAGAGATTTAATCGTGGGCGATGTTAATCAGCCTATTAAGCGGCCAACTGCCAGTTACGATGGGGTGATCTCTTCGGGTACCTTTACCCACGGCCATGTTGGGCCAGAACCTCTTGACGATATTTTTCGTATTTTAAGACCGGGCGGTGTTTTAGCCTGCACAGTGCATAGAGACTTGTGGGAATCGCAAGGGTTTAAACAGAAATTTGAGATGCTAGTGAGCAGCGGTAACGCTAGATGTCTAGAGCTCAAGACAGGTAGGTACTATGACACTGACAATACCGAAGGTTGGTTTTGCGTCTATCAAAAAACAAGCTAGAGGACAGCATTGGCTACCCTTTGGCGTCTTTATACTCTGATAAATTTAGGTCTTGGAGCTTATCGCTCGCGGAAGGTAATGCGACCCTTGGTCAGATCGTAAGGAGTCATCTCAACCTTAACCTTGTCACCGGTCAAAATTCTGATGTAGTGCTTTCTCATCTTTCCTGAGATATGGGCAATGATAACGTGATCATTTTCCAATTTCACTTTGAAAGTGGTGTTCGGAAGGGTGTCGATCACCTCTCCTTCGAATTCGATGTGCTCTTCTTTCGCCATACTAATTATTCATGTCCGTAAAAAGGGCGCAGTTTGCCCTAAAATAGTGGTTTTAGCAAAGTCATTCGCTCAATTGCCAGCTATTTTCTTGTAATAATTCGATTGGCTGATATTGCTTCTTATAATTCATCTTTTGACAATCTTCAATCCAGTAGCCCAAATACACGTAGCGCTTGTCCATTTTTGCTGCCATCTGGATCTGAAGCAGCACGGCTAGATTGCCGAGGCCACGCCGATCAAGCGTTGGATCGAAATAGGTATATATCGCTGACAGCGAGTCTGGAAGCACATCAACGACCGCACAGCCAATAAGCTTATCGTCGACGTAAAACTCTAAATATTGGGTGCAATCCCAGGCCTCTCCCAAAAACTGCTCAAACTGAAGCTTGGTGGGCGGATACATGTCTCCATTGGCATGACGCTCATTTATGTACTTTGCGTATAGCCAATAATGCTTTTCTAAATCTATGCTGTCACATTGCACAACTTTAACGTCGACATTGCGCTTTAAACAACGTTTCTGAGCGCGACTGGGCCGAAACTGAGCGACTGGCACCCTCGCTGGAACGCAGGCCTTACAGGCACTACACATTGGCGTATACAGATAGGAACCGCTGCGGCGAAAACCCACCATACTCAGGCGCTCATAGATCTGGGGATCTACCGACATCTCTGGATCAACAAAAGCTGTTGTTGAATCACGTCCAGGTAGATAACTGCAGGCATGCGGCTCAGTCTGAAACAGCTTAATTCGCTGAATATCGGCGGAAATATCTCGGCTCATGGGGTCTCTGGGTTAATGGTATGAAATAAGCCTAATGGATTGTCGCCGCGGACTCAACTAACGCCATTGCCATGGATATGAATCGGTCAGCGACCATTGATGCTCACGATCACGAATACTGTGCAGGCGCGCCAGGAAATCAGCCCGAGGCATAGAGATAGCCCCCAGTGACAGTAAGTGAGGATTAACTAGCTGACAGTCCAGAATTTCAAGACCTTCGGCTACCATCCACTGGCAAAGATGAGCGATAGCGATCTTTGAGCCGTTATCAACTCGACTAAACATGGATTCGCCACAGAAAATACCGCCAACATGTACCCCATAGATACCGCCGACAAGGTCAGACCCATCCCACACCTCAACACAGTGAGCCTGTCCTTGATCATGCAGGGCTGTGTAGGAATCAATCATCTCTTCTGTAATCCAGGTACCGCCGTCCCCGCGAGGCTCTGCACAGGCTTTGACCACAGCGTTGAACGCGCTGTCAGTCTTAATTTGGTAGGGCTGTTGCCGCAATAGGCGACGTAAACGGCTAGAAATATTGAGTGTTTTCGGCTCAATCACGCAGCGAGTGGCGGGGCTCCACCATAAAATGGGGTCATCGTCCTGATACCAAGGAAAAATACCCTGTCGATAGGCATTAAACAACGTATTGGGGTCTAAATTACCTCCCACGGCAAGCAGGCCATCAGGCTCTGCCAATGCGGTGTTGGGGTCTGGAAACGCAGGATTATCTGGGTCTAGTAAAGCAAGATGCATAATAAGCTAAATTCCAATATAGACACAGGGTAGGGCTTAGTCGTCTAGAAAGCGCTCTGCGTCTAGCGCCGCCATACAACCACTGCCAGCGGAGGTTACCGCTTGACGATACACGTGATCAGCCACGTCGCCAGCGGCAAATACACCTTTAATGCTTGTCTCAGTCGCATTACCCGATAAACCGCCAGTAATAGTGATATAGCCGTCTTTCATATTGAGCTTATCAGTAAAGATATCGGTATTGGGCTTGTGACCAATGGCAATGAAGACACCACTCACGTCGATGTCTTTAGTCTCGCCTGTACCGCTTGCCGCTAGGCGTATACCGGTCACGCCAGCGTCATCGCCAAGTACTTCGTCGAGGTTTTGATCCCATTCGATACTTATATTGCCGGTTCTTTCACGCTCAAAGAGCTTATCCTGGAGCATTTTCTCGGCACGTAGCTTATCTCTGCGGTGCACCAACACTACTTCCGAGCAAATATTCGACAGATACAGCGCTTCTTCGACGGCAGTATTGCCACCGCCAACCACTGCGACCTTTTGGTTACGATAAAAGAACCCATCACAGGTTGCGCAGGCCGAGACACCTCGACCCATGAAGGCCTCTTCACTGGGTAGGCCTAAATACTGCGCTGAAGCTCCAGTCGCAATGATTAATGCATCGCAAGTGTAGTTGTTAGAACCAAACAATTTAAAAGGCTTTTCAGACAGATCTACCGACTCAATATGATCAAAAATTGTTTTAGTATCAAAGCGTTCCGCGTGTTTTTGCATGCGAATCATTAAGTCCGGGCCCTGCACACCGTCAGCGTCACCAGGCCAGTTATCAACGTCGGTGGTGGTGGTCAACTGACCCCCTTGCTGGATACCCGTAATCACTACCGGATTGAGGTTAGCTCTTGCTGCATAAACCGCCGCAGTCCAACCAGCGGGGCCAGAGCCAAGGATAATTAGAGGGTAGTGTTGTAAATCAGGCATAAAAATCTCTATTTAGGTGTCATTTGAGTGGAATTTATTATCAGAACTAGGTTTTTGACCGACATCATAAAGAATAGATCGGTCTACGCCAAATGCCTTTTGATATATATTTTGTACATGCCTAATATAGGGGAGTGAGATCTGATGTTTTCGCTATAATCAGATACAATTCATTAAGGTCAAACATACAGGGAAATCACCCTTTGAGTGCTAACAAGTCAAAACAGCAGCAAAAATCTCAATCAAGCGGGCCAGAACTTGGTGCACGCGGCAAGCGATTGCTGGCCGAAGGCGCTTTAATTGGCTGGCTGTTACTGTGTGTCATTATATTTTTAGCCTTAATCAGCTACTCCAGTGCCGACCCTGGTTGGTCTCACACTGGGACTAGAGCCGATGTGACCAATCTAGTGGGCCCTGCGGGGGCCTGGGTTTCGGACATATTTTTTGCCTTGTTTGGCGTTATGGCCTATTTATTTCCTGTTCTTTTGGCCCTCAGAGCCGCACAGATACTGCGAACCTATTTTATTGAGGACCCTGAAGAATTCGATTCAGCCACGCTTATTCTGAGAGTTGTCGGCTTTATGCTGGTCATGATCAGTGCAACATCGTTAGCCAACATCCAGTATCAGGACATTTTAACTAGCTATCCTGAGGGGGTCGGTGGAATTCTTGGAAAGTATGTTGGTGAAGCTGTTATATCGTTGTTTAGCCATACCGGCAGTACATTACTACTGATTGCGCTGTTTTTGTTTGGACTGACGGTATTTGCAGAGATCTCATGGATTCGGCTAATTGACAGGCTTGGCTTCTCGGTTCTTGCTGCCTTAGGGTCGTTGCGTCATTACATGACTCGCCTTAGCATGCGCAGAGCAGAAGAGAAGAAGACCAAACAGGCACTAAGCGAGCGATTAACTAAGATTGAGGCGGTTACTAAACAAAAGCAGAACCGGACACCCCCAAGCATTCAAGCCGCTACGCCAGCAAAACCGCCTAGCCCAAGAGTGTTACGTGAAAAGCAACAGAAGCTATTTGATGACACTGAAGTTGTTGGCTCTTTGCCACCGATTAATCTGCTAGACCCCGCGGAAAAGGATATCACCAGCGGTTATTCGGCCGATTCATTGGAGCACCTATCGAGATTGCTAGAACTTAAACTTCAGGACTTTGGTATAGCTGCCGACGTCGTTGCGGTACTCCCAGGGCCAGTAGTGACCCGGTTTGAGATTCAACCCGCCGCAGGTATTAAGGTAAGTCGCATTAGTGGCTTAGCAAAGGATTTAGCTCGATCCATGGCGGTAATTAGTGTTCGCGTGGTTGAAGTGATACCGGGTAAATCTGTTGTTGGTATTGAAATACCTAACGAAAAGAGAGAAATGGTTCGTCTCAGCGAAGTATTGTCTTCTGAGGCTTATGACAGCTCGGCCTCGCCGTTAACGCTTGCTCTAGGTAATGATATTGCCGGCATACCGACGGTCGCTGATTTAGCGCGCATGCCGCATTTATTAGTAGCGGGAACCACCGGTTCTGGTAAGTCAGTAGGCATTAACGCAATGCTGCTGAGCCTATTATTTAAGGCGTCTCCAGATGAAGTAAAGCTAATCCTCATTGACCCCAAGATGCTCGAGCTCTCTGTTTATGATGGTATTCCGCACCTACTGACTCCCGTAATAACCGACATGAAAGACGCAGCCAGTGGCCTCCGTTGGTGTGTGGGTGAGATGGAGCGTCGTTATAAGCTAATGGCGGCACTTGGCGTACGCAACATCGCTGGTTATAACCGCAAGGTCGAAGATGCCATTAAAGCCGGCAATCCTTTGGTTGACCCCTTGTGGACTTTTGACCCAGCGACTGTCGGCTGGGACGCAGAGCAAGAGGCACCTGAAGCGCCAACCCTCGAGACCTTGCCCTATATTGTCGTAGTGATTGACGAGTTCGCCGACATGATGATGATTGTTGGTAAGAAAGTTGAGCAGCTTATCGCGCGCATAGCGCAAAAGGCCCGTGCGGCGGGTATCCACCTAATTTTAGCGACCCAGCGTCCCTCAGTAGATGTCATCACGGGTTTAATTAAAGCTAACGTGCCGACGCGAATCGCATTTCAGGTGTCCTCAAAAATTGATTCACGTACTATCCTTGATCAGGGCGGTGCGGAGCAATTACTAGGTCATGGCGACATGCTCTATCTGCCCCCGGGAACTAGTGTACCGGAACGTATTCACGGCGCCTTTGTTGACGACCACGAAGTTCACAAGGTGGTTGCCGACTGGAAACGCAGAGGTACGCCCAGTTACCTTAACGAAATTACTGATGAAGCCTCGCTTAGCGCAATTGCCGTACCTGGCTTTGATAATGCGGACGAGAACGGCAACGACCCAGAGGCTGACCCGCTTTATGATGAAGCGGTGGCGTTTGTACTGGAAAGCCGTAAAGCATCCATTTCGTCTGTACAGCGCAAGCTGAGAGTCGGTTATAACCGGGCGGCACGATTAATTGAGCAAATGGAAGTCAGTGGGGTAGTTAGTCCTATGAGCAGTAATGGTAGTCGCGACATCTTGGTGAAAGACCATAATTAAGACTTGAATTAGCACAGGCTCAGATAATCATTTATGAAAGTATATTCAGCACTAATCGCGCTTTTAGCCTGTACGTTTGTCTATGGCGAGACGTCACAGAGCGATAGCCAAAAACTGCAGGACCTCTTAGGCCCGATTAAGAGCCTCTCGGCGACTTTCACGCAATCTATCTATGATGCCAGAGGATTGGAGTTGGATTCCTCTGAAGGGCTGTTTAAGGTAGCCTCACCAGCCAAAGTAGTCTGGCATGTAACCGCACCTCTAGAGCAGCGCGTTATCTCCGATGGCATTACCCTTTGGATTTATGATCCTGACTTAGATCAGGTAGTCATCAACAAAGTCGGCAAAAGTGTCAATGCCACACCCGCGGTACTGTTTTCAGGGAGTCTTGAGAGCCTTGAAGCCAGCTATCAAGTAGAGCACAAGGGCCTTTCTATCGAAGCCCCGTCTTTCTTGCTTACACCCAAAGATAATGGCGGCTTGTTCGCCTCGATTGAACTGCAGTTTGCCGGACTTAATCCATCTGCAATTATTATTACCGATACCCTGGGTCAATCGACTGCCATTACCCTTGATGATCTACTAGTAAACCCAGTTCTGGGGGCGGACACTTTTACGTTTAGCATCCCATCTGGCGTGGATGTCATTAACAATGTCCAATGATCTGTTTAGTCAGGAAGTTTATCGCCCGCTAGCCGCACGCATGCGGCCTGACAGTCTGGAGAGTTTTTACGGTCAACAACATCTTATTGGCCCTAACCGGCCGTTGCGTGACGCCATTGACAATGGAACCCTTCATTCCATGGTGTTCTGGGGACCTCCAGGGGTTGGCAAGACAACCCTGGCCAAGATCATAGCGGCACGGGTAGATGCGCACTTTGAGAGTATTTCAGCGGTATTATCTGGGGTTAAAGAGATTAGAGCCTCAATAGCCAAGGCTGTGGAGCAACGAGATGTTCGAGGTCGCAAGACGATCTTGTTCGTTGATGAGGTTCATCGCTTTAACAAGTCTCAGCAGGACGCATTTTTACCCTTTGTGGAGGACGGCACCGTGGTTTTTATTGGCGCCACGACTGAAAACCCTTCCTTTGAGTTAAACAATGCATTGCTATCGCGGTGTCGGGTGTATGTCCTTAAGACGCTCTCAGAGGATGATATTAAAACCTTAGTGCAGCGCGCCATAGACGACAGTGTTATAGGCTTGGGCGGGCAGGGCCTAGAACTTGACGACAAAGCCTTGAGCCTGATAGCCAATGCCGCCGATGGAGATGCCCGCCGAGCGCTCAATTTGCTGGAAATTGCCAGTGACTTATCGTCTCAAAATGACGGCAAGTCGATTATTGATCAGGCGACGTTAGAGCAGGTGTTAGTGGGCGATACTCGCCGGTTTGATAAGGGTGGCGAGTACTTTTATGATCAAATTTCGGCACTACATAAATCTATTCGAGGATCATCTACCGACGCCAGCCTATATTGGCTGTGCCGGATGCTTGATGGCGGCTGTGACCCACTGTACCTCGCTCGGCGATTAGCTCGAATTGCCAGCGAAGATATTGGCAACGCCGATCCTAGAGCCTTAGAGATAACCCTTAACGCCTGGAGCGTTCAAGAGCGACTAGGAAGCCCGGAAGGGGAGCTGGCTTTGGCTCAGGCGGTGGCCTATTTAGCCGTTGCCGCGAAAAGCAATGCGGTATACAGCGCCTTTAATGAGGCCATGGCCGATGTTAGGTCACTGCCCAGTTACGATGTGCCGATGCACCTGCGTAACGCGCCCACCGAGCTGATGAAAGATTTAGATTACGGTAAAGAGTATCAGTATGCCCACAACCATGAGAGCGGGTATGTGCCGGGCGAGAAATACTTGCCAGATGAGCTTGAAGGAAAACAATATTATTTTCCGACTGACCGCGGGTTGGAAAAGAAGATTGGCGAAAAACTAGATTACTTACGCAGTCTCGACGATACTGGCGCCCTTAACGAGAAGAAGGATAATAGCTAATGCATTGGCTCGCTGTAGCAGTGGGAGGCGCTCTGGGGTCTATGGCTCGATACGCGTTGAGCACATGGATATTTCAGGCATCTAGTCATAAATTTCCCTACGCGACGCTTACTGTCAATGTACTCGGTAGCTTTGTCATGGGCGTGCTGTTCGTCATTATTGTAGAAAAGGCGGCCTTACCCTCGGAAATGCGCAGTTTACTGATGATTGGTTTTATTGGTGCCTTTACTACTTTCTCAACCTTCTCGCTAGATGCCCTTGGTCTGTGGCAAAATGGTCATCTTTTTATGGCGCTTCTGTACACACTAGCGACCGTTATTTTATGCCTTATCGCCATTAGCAGTGCGATTTGGCTAACTCGTTTATTTTAAGGAATAGATCATGATCGACCCGAAGCTATTGCGCTCAGACTTGAACGCTATCGCTGACAAGCTCAACGTCAAAGGCTATGAACTTAACTGTGAAGCCTTTTTAGGCCTTGAAGCGCAACGCAAAGCACTGCAACTTGCCGCTGAAAGCGTGCAGCAAGAACGCAATGCCTACGCCAAGTCTATGGGTAAACTTATCGGTCAGGCCAAGGCCAGCGGTGAAGATGTCGAGCCATTAAAACTAAAAGGTGAGCAGCTCAAGAATGACTCAATTGCCGCTGATTCAGCTTTGGCAGCAGTTCAGCAGGCGCTAGATGAACTATTACATGGTATTCCCAACACACCTCATGATTCGGTACCGGCGGGAAAGGACGAAGATGATAACGTCGAAGTTCGTACCTGGGGAACACCAAAGACATTTAAGTTTGACGTTAAAGACCATGTTGACCTTGGTGATGCGTTAAACAGCCTAGACTTTGACACTGCTGCAAAAATCACTGGGTCTCGCTTCTCTCAGATGCGAGGCGATTTGGCGACTCTACACCGGGTTCTGACGCAATTTATGCTAAACACCCATATCGCTGAGCACGGTTATGAAGAAGTCTATGTGCCCTATATTGTTAACCGTGAGTCGCTGTTTGGCACCGGACAGCTACCTAAGTTTGAAGAAGATCTATTTAAATTAGATGACGAGCGAGATTTTTACCTTATTCCCACCGCCGAAGTGCCAGTGACTAATATCTATCGTAACGAGATTGTTGATGAGTTACCCATAAAATTGGTCGCTCACACACCTTGTTTCCGCAGCGAGGCGGGCTCCTACGGTCGTGATACGCGCGGCATGATCCGTCAGCACCAATTTGAGAAAGTCGAGATGGTTCAGTTTGTACACCCAGATAGCTCTTGGGACGCTCTTGAAGAGTTAGTGGGCCATGCTGAGAACATCCTTCAAAAGCTCGACCTGCCTTACCGTACAGTCATTCTCTGCGGCGGTGATCTAGGTTTCTCAGCCGCTAAGACCTATGACATTGAAGTTTGGCTACCATCTCAGGGTAAGTATCGTGAGATTTCGTCTTGCAGCAATTTTACTGACTTTCAAGCCAGACGCATGAAAGCCCGCTATCGTAATATTCAAGGCAAACCTGAACTGCTTCACACCATCAACGGTTCGGGCTTAGCCGTAGGGCGCACTCTTTTAGCGGTGATGGAGAATTACCAGCGTGAAGATGGGTCAATCGATATCCCAGCGATTCTTCAGCCAATGATGAACGGCAAGACCAGCATAGGATAATAGGCCTCTCGCA
>JAPKEJ010000053.1 GCA_028822155.1 Porticoccaceae bacterium | reverse complement strand
CAGCACACGCAGGAAATAGTAGCTTTGTGAATGATCATGGATTTTAAGATAATAAATAGGGCCGCTGTCTTTCTTAGGACTATTCTTCTTATTTGTTAGCAGAATTACTGTGTTTTTATGATATATTCAGGGCTAGTTAAAATTCACAAGTTGGTTAATCACCGCCACCCTAACTATGCTGAAATCCCAATACTTTTTAATATCCCTAATTTCACTGAGTGCTCTGAGCTCAGCTGCAGTTGATCTAGATTATTCTTCTAAGTATGAGCCGATGAATGATATGAAGATCGTAGCCTCGGGCGATTGGGATATTGATGATGACGGTCGAGCAGATGCATTAACTGATGGATTACTGTTCTTGCGCTATGCCTTTGGGCTGCGTGGTGACCCGCTAATCAATGGTCTAATTTCCACTCGTAGTGAGCACACTAAATCGACAGATATAGAGAGAGAACTAAAAGCAGTATTTGAGACCTCTGGCGATATTGATGATGATGGCAAGGTTGATGCACTCACCGATGGGTTATTACTATTAAGATCTTTGTTCGGATTAAGTGGTAATACATTGACGAGCGGCGTTATTGCCGATGGTGCGACACGCACCGATGCAGCGTCACTAGAGTCCTATATGGGAATGCGGATGCCTGCTGCACCTTATATAACCCTCAACGGAAGTGCAGTTTTGGATCACGAGCAGGCAACAACCTACACCGATGCCGGTGCAACTGCTTTAGACTTCATCGATGGTTCGGTGACGGTTTCGACGTCAGGATCGGTTGATTCAAGTATCGCTGATGTTTATACCTTGACGTATTTAGCTACTGACAGCGAGGGTAATACGGCTAAACCAGTAGATCGAATGGTCACTGTAGTAGATACCACCAGACCGGTGATCACTGGGCCGTCCGACATTGTGGCTACAGCGATTAATGGAGACGGAACCCCTTCGGCTGAGACTTCGATAGTCACATTTCTAAATAGTGCGACCGCCCAAGACAGTGTTGATAATTCGATTATAGTTTATAACGATGCACCAGAAACGTTTCCAGTAGGCAGCACCAAAGTCACTTTTTCTGCAACAGACTCATCTGGTAATAAGGCGCTACCCGTTACAGCGATTGTATTGATTGAAAGCTTTTATAGTAATGTTTCTGCTAATGATGGTGTGTTCAGATTTACAGGTAGGTGGAATTTTGATAATACTGATATTCCTCGAATATTTTGGCAGGGATCATCGATTAAATTTGATATCAATGGCGATTCTGTAAAGGCTAAGTTAGAGGCTAATCAAAGTGGCGAGCAGTTCAGAATCATTGTAGATGGCAACCCTCAGCAGGACGTCATAAGGCTTGATGCTGGCACGCATGATTATCTCTTGGTAGAAAACCTTAACTCAACTCAAACGCACTCAATTGAGATTTTTAAAGAGACATCATCAAATAGCGATTATGTCGATTTTCATGGCATTGAAGTCCAGAACGGTTCAGCAATCCAAGCAAGTTTTCAACCTGATTTAAAAATAGCATTCTTTGGCGATTCCAATATGGACGGGACATCCCTCTATAGTGAAAAAGACTCTGGATCTGAGGGCAGTTACTACGCTTATCCGGCAACAGTTTCTCGAATGTTGAATGCGGAAATGCGACTTATGGCAATTGGTGGTGCCACTCTAACGGGCGGCGGAAATAACACTGTAATGCATTTTATCCGCTCTAGAGATTGGCCAGAAGAAGACCCTAGTTACACTAATAATTTTGGGCCAGATGTCATTGTTGTCAATGCAGGCGCTAATGATATTTATGCCGTTTCTGGAAGTAATCAGAAGGATTTAATCAAACAGCGGTATATTAATGTGGTTAATGAGTTGCGTGTCTTTTATGGAAATGACCCACATATCATATTAATGAATGCCTATGGCTGGGATAACGATGAACCGGCAAGTTATACGCACGAAGTTCTCCCGCAACTTGATGACAAGGTATCAATACTTCTCTTCCCATGGAGTTGGGAAAAATGGCATGGATCAATGGTGGAGCATGCTGGTCAATCACGCTTACTCGCCAATCATATTGCGGCGCTAAATTCTCAGTGGCAAGTCAAGAAAGATGCGGAGATTTTTGATTCGTATGGGAGTAACTTCGGAGTGGCCAACGGAAGTTTTGAGTTCATGGCTAAAGGCGGGTTTAACGCCTTTGGCTGGCGATACCATGATGACGGTGTTCAGCGTATCGATGACGGTCAATCTGCGAGTGATGGACAGTACTTTATTCGATTAAGTGAGGGTATTAAAGTTCATCAGGGGCAAGATGCGAGTGGTGATTTTATTCCTGGGGCGGCCAAAACCGGACAGCAGTATAAAGTTACGGCAAAAATACGATCTCAATCTGGCACAGCTACTGCAGCTATAGCAATGGATTTTGAAGGGCAGAACCTTTATCAACGGGACAATACACAGCAACAGACGTTTAATGTTGATTCATCTTGGGCAGAGTTCTCCGCAACTTTTTCTGCACCGGCTGACAGCTGGAAGTTTTATCTGGTGCTCGAATCCCTTAATGGCACTGTTGATTTTGATGATATAAGTGTAACTAGTTTGAACTAATCTAAATAAAAATATCAACCTTAGCGGTTTGAGCGGTTTGAGCGGTTTGAGCGTTTTTAGTTATGATCAGTGTATAATTACGTAACCCAAAATGTTTTATTCCGTGTAGTTTCACCTCATTTAATAATACTTTTTTTATTACAAAAACCTTTTATGGATAGCACGGATTATCAATGGATAATATATTTTTAAGATTGCTCGACGAAAAACAAACGTTGTTAATTGATGGCGCTACTGGCACCAACTTATTCGCCCTTGGATTGCAGTCAGGAGATTCACCTGAGTTCTGGAATATCGACTTCCCCGATCGCGTAGCGTCCCATTACCGATCTTTTATAGACGCGGGGTCAGATATTATCTTGACGAATACTTTCGGCGGTAATAGCTATCGACTGAAACTTCATGATGCACAAGATCGAGTTGCAGAATTTAATCGTGCAGCAGCCCAAATTTTAGTTAAAGAGGTCGCTGCTAGTGGTCGCGATGTTGTGGTGGCCGGCTGCATGGGTCCTACGGGGGAAATTTTTGCTCCAGCCGGACTAATGACTATAGAGGAAGGTGAAGTTGCTTTTGCAGAGCAAGCCATAGCATTAAAAGAAGGGGGCGCAGATATTCTCTGGATCGAAACACTGTCTTCTATAGAAGAGTGTCATGCCGCAGTGCGAGGGGCAAGTGTCGCTGAATTACCCATCGTGCTAACGCTGAGTATTGAAACTAATGGCCGAACAATGATGGGCATTACACCGTCTGACCTGGTCCAGTTGCAAACTGAACTGTGCACTCCATTAGCCGCCTATGGAACCAACTGTGGTCTGGGTGCTGCAGAGGTTATAGCCGCTATTATTAACATGCAGCAAGCTGCCGATTTAGCTGGCGTAGCGCCTATACTCGTTGCAAAGGGTAACTGCGGTATTCCCGAATGGGTCGATGGCGAAATTTGTTATAGCGGCACTCCAGAATTAATGGCCAGCTATACCCAAATGGCTATGGATGCTGGCGCTCGAATCATCGGGGGTTGCTGTGGTACTTCTCCTGAGCATGTTGCTGTTATGCGCCAAGCGATGGACAGCCATACTAAAAGTGCTACTCCAGACCTAGATCGAATACAGTCAGAGTTAGGTGTTATTACCAGTGGAGCCCAAGCACAAATGGGGGGTGATTTAAGTATTGCGGGTGGTGCTGCGGGACCAGGACACAAATCATCAAGCCGAGCAAGACGCAGGCAGAACCCAAATTAGTGCGGTAACAGAAAATCACAATATGATGCAAAAGGCAGTGGAGATTTTAAATAGCCTGTATGGTTACGATAGTTTCCGTGGTCACCAAGCGGAGATTATTGAGCACGTTAGCGCAGGTAATAATGCGTTAGTGCTAATGCCTACCGGTGGTGGCAAATCCCTCTGCTATCAAATCCCATCTTTATTGCGTGCCGGCGTGGGTATTATTATTTCTCCATTAATCGCACTAATGCAGGACCAAGTGGGTGCCATGCAACAGCTGGGTGTCAAAGCAGCATTTTTAAATTCCACCCTATCCCACAGTGAGCAAAACGAGCTTGAGCAACAGCTCTTATCTGGACAGTTGGATTTGCTGTATATCGCACCGGAAAGATTAATAAAACCCTATACCCTGGACTTGTTAAGTCGCTGTGAATTGGCACTGTTCGCCATTGACGAGGCGCATTGTGTGTCCCAGTGGGGTCACGACTTTCGGGCCGACTACCTATCCCTAAGTCTGTTGAGCGAACGCTTTCCGAACATTCCGCGCATCGCACTCACCGCCACAGCCGATATTCGCACCCGCAAAGAAATTATTGAGCGCCTTTCTCTAACTGGGTCCAATGCCTACATCAGCGGTTTTGACCGCCCCAATATTCGCTATGCCATCACCAATAAAACCACCCCGAAAAAACAGCTATTGGCCTTTTTACAGCAGCGCAAACAGGACGCGGGTATTGTCTATTGTTTGTCACGTAAAAAGGTAGAAGACACTGCGCAGTGGTTAAGTGAACAGGGTTTTAAGGCCCTGCCATACCATGCCGGTTTGCCAGCGCAATTGCGGCAAACTCACCAAAATCGATTTTTACGTGAAGATGGGGTAATTATTGTCGCGACCATTGCCTTCGGCATGGGCATCGACAAACCGGATGTACGTTTTGTTGCTCATCTAGACTTACCTAAAAGTATCGAAGCCTATTATCAGGAGACTGGGCGCGCGGGACGCGATGGTCAGCCAGCTGATGCTTGGATGATTTATGGTTTACAGGATGTAGTGCGCTTGCAGCAAATGGTCCAGGGGTCGGACGGATCCGAACAATTTAAGCGCTCCGAGCAGCACAAACTTGAGGCCATGTTGGGCCTTTGTGAAGTAACCAGCTGTCGTCGTAAAGTGCTGCTAAGTTATTTTGCCGACGAGGCCCCCAGTCAATGTGGCAACTGCGATAACTGTCAGTTGCCCCCAGTGACCTGGGACGCTACCGAAGCGGCCCAAAAAGTATTGTCCTGTATTTATCGCACCGGTCAGCGGTTTGGTGTGGTGCATGTGATGGATGTATTACAGGGTAAGGAAAATGAAAAAGTGCTACAACACGGCCACCAAAAGCTAAGCACCTTTGGTATTGGCAGCGATATCCATGAGGCGCAGTGGCGTTCAGTAATTCGTCAGCTAGTGGTGCGAGGGTTTTTGCGTGTTGATCTTGAGGGCTACAGTGCGCTGCAGCTCACTGACCTCTGTCGGCCAGTATTAAAAGGTGAGCAGTTACTGCATTTACGCAAGGAAGAGCTTAAGGCGCCCTCGACTAAAAAGGGCTCAGGCAAGACGTATAAGAAAAGCCAAATTGCTTCGGAAGATCAGGAGCTATGGGACGAGTTGCGTGAGTGCCGAAAGTATCTGGCAGAGGAGCACAACGTGCCACCTTATTTGATTTTCCACGACGCGACGTTAAAAGAAATGCTCGATACTATGCCGATGTCAGGAACAGAGTTCTTAACTATTACGGGCGTGGGCGACAGTAAGTTGGAGAAGTACGGGGCAGATTTTATCGAAATCATTAGCCGCTATGCTAACACACGCGGGTCTTAGGCCATTTAATGCAACTAACATAACAGCTCTGCAATGTTATTATTCGTCAGTAATCTGGTCTAGCTTGGCCGCACAGATAAAATCATTGGTCGACAGCCCGTCGATTTCATGGGTAGTAAAGGTAACCGAACAGTATCCCCAACCGAACGCAATATCAGGATGATGTCCCTGGCGATCTCCTAGCCAGGCAATCAGATTGGCCATTTGCACAGCTCTAGCAAACCCCTTGAATTTAAATTGCCGAGAAATCATCTTACTGTCTGCCGATAAGACCCAATCAGAATTGAGTTCGGCCAGCATCACTTGAGCCTCTGAAGTTTGCAGGGCGGCAATGCCTCCCTGACAGGGTTCGCAGGTCTGGTTGCTTAGATCACATGCTTGAGTATTCATTGTTTTATCCTGTTAGTTGGCATTGGTAGCTGGGTTCAAATAAACCTAGAGACTGGGCCTGGCGGATATCAGCCAGTAAGTCTCGATCAGCGGCTTGAAAAAGATCATCGATATTTTCAATTACATAATAGACAGGTTGATGAATATCGATTCTGTAAGGCGTACGCAAAATATCAATAACGTTAAATACTCGGCGCTCTGGTACCGCACTTTCGACACTGTAGATCAGTTCAGTGGGTGATGATGTCAGCCCTGAACCCAAAGCCTTATATTTGCCCGCTTGCATGGTGAGCCCAAATTCAATAGTGAACCAGTACAGCCGAATTAACCAGCTGTAATCTGCGGGCTCTACGCGGGACCCAATCTCGCCAATTCTAGCAGTGAAATGAGCAAATCCAGGGTTGGTTAACAGCGGTGTATGACCAAATATCTCATGGAAAATGTCGGGCTCTTCAATGTAGTCAAAATCTGCTCTAGAGCGAATAAACGAGGCGGCGGGAAAGGTTTTTTCAGAGAGCATCTTAAAGAAGCGACCAAAGCCAATTAAGGCCGGGACTGGTGACACGCTCCAGCCTGTGAGCGGCATTAAACTCGCAGTGATTTCATGGCACTGGGGAATGTGTTTATCACTCATCGACAACATATCCAACCCAGCCAGATAAGCGCTAGCAGAATATTGTTCAGCACTAGAAATCTGTTGAGCATAGAGATCGCGCCAGACCGCGTGTTCCTCTTCAGTGTAATAAATAATGCCTTCGTGATCTGGCGCCTTGGCGACGTAGTGAGTCCGTTTAGCCATAATTATCTACTTGGTTGCATTAATCTATAGAGGTTATTGTTGTCGATTTATAGAGAAATAAAATTGCTATTACTACTATAATGAGCAAATATAGGGTTATATTTACCATATATAGACTTTATAAAGGAATTTACGTCCAGTGAAAAATATAGATAATTATGATCGTAGTATTCTACGGGTGCTGCAGGTTGATGGGAAGATTGGCAATCAGGAGCTTGCGGAAAAAGTAAATTTATCCAATTCCCCTTGCTGGCGTCGAGTGAAAAAGCTCGAAGACAGCGGAGTGATCAATGGCTATGTGGCCATGCTTAATCCAAAAATATTGGGACTGACGGCCATGGCCTATGTACATATAGCCTTGCTCGATCATCGGCAGAAAACGATTGAAACACTGGATAATTTTGTCGAGGCTCAGGAGCAGATTATTGAATGCTCCTCTATCACTGGATCAAATGACTATCTGCTTAAAATTGTCGAGGTAGATACCGAGAGTCTTGAAAAATTTATAATGCAAAGGCTGTTACGGCTTGGGATTGTTCGCTCATCCACCACCAATTTAATTTTGCGCCAGAAAAAATATACTACGGCGCTCCCACTATAAGTTGCCGACTATTTTAGAAGTCTACGCACTTTTTTGGCGCAGTCCTTTGCTGGGCTCCAATACCATCCTTTAGGGTCCCATGCACGACCACAGGCCATATAGATGCATCGAGAGTAGGTCTCTTTGGCCGGTTCAATCTGACCCAATTTATGCTGCGAGCTAGCCTTTGCCCAAAGGGCCATCGAAACATCGTTCATCAGATAGTTTTGCTCTATTTTCTTTTTGTTCATGTCGCTGACTTTACCCGTGCGTGGGCAGCTGGTTTTGTCGTCATGCATTTTTTTCTGTTGGTGCCCTGCCTCGGGCCCCCACTGCGCAAAGCAGGCATCGACGGTAGCCACGGCGGCAGTATATTGTTTGTCGGCAAACTGTTCGATAGCGGTTACCGCCCAATAGGCCGAATCACCCAGTTTAGGGTCGGTCGAAATACAAGGGTTGGCTAGATTTGTATCATTGACAGGACTCTGCGCAACCGCAATTCCAGTCCATAGAGCCACGGTTAAATAGGCTAGGGAAACACTTGTTTTCAAGAAAATTCTCCTTTAATGTTAATGCTATATTAGTCGCTGAGGCATGATTTTAGCCCAATGTGCCTTTAAACATTAAACCCTTTCATAGTCTTTTGGCCACTATGAGGTATCTTAGAGAATATTTGTGATGAGAAAACTCTATCCCAAAATAATAGAACGTAGCGCTTTGCTTTTAATATCTTTGTTTATTGTCAGTTCCTGTGGCGGCGGCGGGGGCGGAAGTGCGCCCGTCATTGTTGTACAAAATTCAGCGCCAACTATCTCAGGAAGCACTTCAACGATCAGGGTGGGGGAGGCACTAAACTTTACCCCCTCTGCAAATGACGCCGACGGTGATAATTTGGTCTTTAGTATTGACGGCATGCCTGCATGGGCGAGTTTTGACACGGCATCAGGTTTATTATCTGGCTCAGCGGCGATGAGTGATTTAGACTCGATTTCTTCCATCACTATCAGTGTGTCTGATGGCCAACTAAGCAGTTCCATCTCTTTTGATTTGACCGTGACTAAACCTATTTTCTTTATCAGTATTGGCATCGACAGTTTAGATACTTATAGAAATATGGATGTTGAGTTAAGCGGCTGCTTTATCGCCCTAAGCGATGCCGAATGTAGCGAAGACGACGAGCTTCTTACCATAGCGGAAAACGGATTTTTTGCGTTTCAAGGTGGCCTAGAGACGGGTGCAGCCTATTCCTTAAAAGTCGATAGAGATCCAGGCAGACAAGACTGCGCTTTAGCGATTAAGGAAGGCGTGGTTGGGTCATCAGATAAAACCATCGATGTTGCCTGCGAGGCAGATGCGTCAGCACCCTTATTTGCTTTAGATAAAATGCATAAGATACGAGTGAGTATGAACGTTGATGAATGGCATCGGTTCGTTTTAGATACAGAACGTGCGCGTTATAGCACGGGTGATGCCAGTGGTAATGTTTCTGAATGGACGTCATGGTCGCACAGTGAAATATACCGACAAGTTGACTTTGAATATCTAGATGCCGATGGCACGGTGATTGAAAAATTTGAAAAAGTTGGCTTTAAAATGAAAGGCAACACCAGCCGACAATGGCCGGAATATTGGTATGACCAAGGCGGTGATAATTGGACTGCTAAGCCAAAACGATTTAGCTTTGGTATTAAGTTTGATGAAGAGTTTGACGAAGATGAGGGTGTTTATTCTTGTATTGATGCGACAGGTCAATCTGCAGCCGTTGAAGGTGCGCCTTGCTATTTTAGGGTAGGGAAAGATCATGCAGAGGTGCCTGAAAATGACAAAAGAGAGTTTATGGATGTGGATAAACTCTCTTTTAGATTCAATCGTGATGACCCTTCCTATCAGCGCGAACTTTTAGCCCACGACATTTTAAATTCTATTGGGGTTCCAGCCGCTAGGGTTGCCCATGCCAATGTCGAGTTTCATATTAGTGGAGACGGCGATTTCTATGGAAGGTCGCTGCCTCAAACCTATAATATGGGTGTCTATCAGATGGTCGAACAGGTCGATAAGCCCTTTCTTAAGCGTTATTTTGGGAAAAACGGCTATCTTTTTAAAATTGGCGGCAATGCAGATTTAGCGGGGTCGGCAGAAGCAGACATCAATTGTATAGCCTATGAAGATGCTGTTACTTATATTGACCCCAATTTTTGTCAAATTGGCGTGGAAAAGTCAGACCCTGAATCAAGAGAAGAGTGGCTTGGCACCGCAAATTATTTAAACCCTCAATTTGTTAATTCTGATATTAATGATGGGGGGGAAGATTCTCAATTTAGACCGTATAAGCCTGCATATGACTTAAAAAGCAAAAAGAGTAGTATTGCTGATGGCAGAGTTTTACTGCAAGATTTTATGAGTTTTGTGCAAACCTACCCCAGCGCTTCAATGCTCGCTGAGCAGTTTGATATTCCTGGCTTTATTAAAGCTCAAGCCGCAGAAATTGCCTTAGGCGCTGTTGATCATTATGTGCGGGTTGCTAATAATTATTATCTTTATTTCAACCCCCTAACAGACCAATGGATTTACATGGTTAATGATTTTGATTTTGTCTTCAGAGATAGTCATGATATCTCCATAGGACTCCCATCTTGGTTTGCGGCGTTTAGAGATATCGCTGGGACTTATGCATTTCCTTCGGCAGGAAAGGTTGATTGGGCCAGTCGAGAATTAGGGAGCGTTGATCCTATTTTATGGGATATTGTTTTTTCTGAACAATCTAATAAAGAGGCGCTTTACTCAGACATTAAAGCGATACTTGATAATCACATGGATTGGGATGTGATAGGCACTAAGCTTGCTGCGCGAGATGCCCTAGTGACAGCAGCTATTAGCCAAACTGATGCCGGGTTGCCGGATGGCTGTGGATTTATCTATAACCCTGCGGCTATTAATGCCGATGCAGGTGCGACTTTATGTGACGCCAGCGATCTCTCCATAAAACAGTTTATTGCGTTAAGGCGTGAGACTCTTTATCAAGAGCTTCAAGAAAATGGGTTATAAGCGTGCTCTGGGTTGGTATGGTCGCGCCGATTAAGACGCGATAAATTTACACTTATTTGTGTGATGGGTTTCAAGGTTAGATTTTTGTCGTATAGCTATACTTTCGGCCTAACTTGATTCGACAATACCCTACCCATGGAGCGCATATGCAGACCTTACTGTATATAAGTGTGATTTTAACGTTGATCAATATCTACCTGATCATCTATATCGGCACATTGCATCTTTACCCTAAAGCGTGGACTGAAAAAACTAACAGCAATCCTAAATCTTTAAACCCAAGAGTGAACAATCAAACCTGCGTTGGCATTACGGTGACTATCACTGCGTTGTTGATGTGTTTTAGCTGGGGCATCTATTTTTATTATCTAATTTTCTAAAGATTGCATGCTCGCCTATTGCAGGGTAAGCCGATGGGGGGAAATCTAGGCCCCGTTAGCATTATTTTGAGAGGTGTTATTTTTTTGTTTAATGCTAACGATATCGCTAGTAAGTTGAACTCGTCGACCTAAGTCCATGTCACCTACCGCTATTCCGTTTAAAGAAACCATTATAAAAAGCAGGAAATAAAGCATTGTGAGCCTCTGTTAAGTAGGCTCTAATGATAGCGATGCTTTAGGTATATTAATAATGCATAATATTTATCATAAAAATACCATATATGGTATGACATAGGGATTTCATGATTAAAGGGCCACACTTTTGCGGGTCTGCGGAGACTTACTTATGCGCCGCCGTCTAAGTAATTGCGAGTTTAAATAGTTCAAATCATGACTGTCGATTCAGCGCGCCGCTCAGACCTTAGGTAAATGCGTGATACTCTGACTATAAGTATGGCCATTCTATCCCAGCTAAGTCGCCTGTTAACTCATTCTGATGTCTTTTCAGTTGCGAAATAGTACTTGCGGGCTTAGCATACATGCCGTTTTATGGTTGCTGTGACTCAGAAATAGAGGTCTTAATAACGGGGTAGTGGGGCGAGGCTATTGGTTGTTTTGACTGATAGCGAAAACTAAAGAAACCTGGGTAAATATGACTGATAGAAAAATATACATCGGAAACCAATTTCGGCAGAAACATAATCTTGATGTGACAGGCAAATATGTTGACCTGCATGGCGAGACTTTCTACCAAATCGGTAATTATGACCAGATGAAAGACTTTTTCATCAGCGTGGTTAGTGATTCTAATCATTGGATGTTTATTTCTACCCTTGGCGGCCTATCGGCGGGAAGAGTCAATTCAGAAAATGCACTGTTTCCATATTATTCAGACGATAAGATCAGTGATGGCTCGTCCTATACTGGCAGTCGGACCTTGGCTTTAGTGACCGTTGAAAACAAAACGTCACTCTGGGAACCTTTCTCTAAGAATTACGATGGCATCTATCGTTTAACCCGCAATCTTTACAAAAATGTGTTCGGAGATAAGCTCATTTTTGAAGAGGTCAACCATGATCTCGCGCTCACTTTTCGTTATGCCTGGCGGACATCGGACAAATTTGGATTTATTAAATCCTCTACGATCGTCAATAACAGTTCAGCATCGGTAGCCGTCGAAATTTTAGATGGTATTGAAAATCTACTCCCTTATGGTGTCGAGTCTGGGATACAAAATGGTTTGAGCTGTCTGGTTGATGCTTACAAGAAAAATGAGTTAGAGCATGATGTAGGACTTGGCCTTTACAGTATGAGTTCGATCCTTGTGGACCGTGCCGAACCTAGTGAAGCACTGTCGACAACCACAGTGTGGTCTGAGGGATTCCCTCAGTCAAAAAAGCTGGTTTCCTCTATACAACTTGATAGGTTTCGACAGGGCCTGCCCATCAAACAGGAGAGCGATATTCGCGGCCGGAGGGGCGCCTATTTTGTTAATGGCCTTATCGACTTAGGGGCTGAGGAACAAAAGAGTTGGAGTATTGTTGCCGAGGTTAATCAGGGTCCTGCCAAGGTGCGGGATTTAATATCCTATCTAAAGGCGAACCAAGATATCAGAGCCGATATTGAAAGTGATATAGCCGCAGGTTCGAAAAATCTCGCGCGAATTGTTGGTATTGCTGATGGTTTACAGGTTACCAAGGATCGCTTAAGTACTAATCACCATTTTTCCAACGTGCTATTCAATGTCATGCGCGGGGGTTTATTTATGGATAATTACTTGGTTCCGCGAGAGGATCTTATTGCATTTGTGCAGAGCATGAATAGCGTTATTTTTGAGCAGTTCAAAGATTTCTTTGCTGGCCTTGGCGACAGCTTACATTACAGTGACCTCGTTAAGATGGCTACCGCTCAGGGTGATTACGGGCTCCAGCGGCTATGTTACGAATATTTACCGCTATCCTTTAGTCGTCGCCACGGCGACCCTTCGCGACCCTGGAATCAGTTTAATATTCAGGTTAAAAAAGAGGACGGCTCTCAGCTACTGAATTTTGAGGGTAATTGGCGCGATATTTTTCAAAACTGGGAAGCCTTGTGTGTTTCGATTCCGAATTTCGTCGAGAGTATGATTTGTAAGTTCGTCAATGCATCCACCGCGGATGGTTACAACCCTTACCGTATCACCAAAGCCGGCATTGACTGGGAAAAACCCGATGCTAAAGATCCGTGGGCCAATATAGGCTACTGGGGCGATCACCAGATTATCTATTTACTAAAATTGTTGGAGTTATCGCATAGCTACCATCCAGGTGCGCTAAAAGATTTCTTAACCGCCGATTTATTCTGTTATGCCAACGTGCCCTATCGCATTAAGGCGTACCAAGAATTACTCAATGATCCACACAACACCATTGAGTTTGATCATGCGACTCAAGAGTTAGTGAAGCAGCGCGTGGATCAGGTTGGCGCTGATGGGCGCCTAGTGTGGGATCAACAAGGTGCGATCTATAGAGTCAATTTAACTGAAAAACTAGTGGCAACGATGTTGGCTAAATTGTCTAACTTTATTCCGGAGGCGGGTATCTGGATGAATACTCAGCGACCTGAGTGGAATGACGCCAACAATGCACTCGTTGGTTACGGCGTCTCTATGGTGACGCTGTATTACACTCGACGCTATCAGCAGTATTTGTTGGATCTTTTTTCAGAGGTTGAATTTGAGCAGGTAGCGCTATCGGTTGAAATAGCCGACCTATTGCATTCCATTGACAATACCTTTGAAGGACACCGTCACCTGTTGGATGAAGCCTTTACCGATACTGACCGGAAGCGGCTGCTAGATTGTTTGGGTCAGGCTGCCAGCGATTTCCGTGCTGGACTTTATCAGCGGTCTTTTACTGGTGAGCGTCGTTCAGTTAAAGTCGCTGATCTTGTGCGGTTCTTGCAGACATCTCTTGCCTATATTGACCATACTATTAGAGCAAATCGGCGTAAAGATGGGCTCTATCATGCCTACAATCTAATGACTACTGACGATTCTGGCGCTGAGGTCACTCACCTGTATGAAATGCTTGAGGGCCAAGTTGCCGTGCTCAGTTCGGGTTATTTGACCCCTGAGCAAGCGTTGGAAGTGATGACGGCGTTGAAAAAATCAGCAATCTTTACTGAGCAGCAGAATTCCTATCTATTGTATCCCGATCGCGAGTTAGCTCGATTTGTTGATAAGAATATTATTCCTAAGCAGCAATTTGAGCGTTCTATGCTACTTAAAACCTTGGTGGCGGATGGCGATAAGTCGTTGGTAGAAATTGATTCTCAGGGCGGCTATTACTTTAATGGTGCGTTTAATAATGTTGATAGCGCCAAGCAGGCGCTTGAGGCGCTGGCAGTTAGTGGCTATGAGGTGCTGGTTGAACAGGATCAGTCTCTGGTCGAAGATATTTTTGAAAGTATATTTAACCATCGACAGTTTACCGGTCGCTCTGGCGGTATGTATGCCTATGAGGGTTTAGGATCGATATATTGGCATATGGTGTCTAAGCTGCTGTTGGCTGCTTTGGAGAACTTCCGTAAGGCGTTAGAGCAGGGTGCAGACCCGGTTGTTATTGGTAAGCTAGCAGACTGCTATTTTGATATTCGCGAGGGTATTGGGTTTAATAAAACGCCAGAAAATTACGGAGCATTCCCAACTGATCCTTATTCTCACACCCCTGGATTTGCCGGTGC
>JAPKEJ010000052.1 GCA_028822155.1 Porticoccaceae bacterium | reverse complement strand
GGAACAGAATACTCTCCACCGTCTTCCAGACGCTGGTATAGAGCTTTACGTAATTTCAGTTTGACATTTAAATAGCGCGGATCGGCGATCAAGTTAACCATTTCCTGGGGATCATTTTTGATGTCATAGAGTTCGTCCGTATCCCAGATTCCGTGATATTGAATAAGCTTAAAAGTGTCTGAACGAATTGCAAACGTTGTTGGCGTGCTAGGAAAATTGAATTCCCAATAATATTCGTAGAGTAAGCTATCACGCCAGTCATCGACCGTCTCACCCTTGGCTAATTGCAGCAAACTCGCACCTGCGAATTGCGCTGGTTTCTCCTTGATACCTGCAATATCAAGAATAGTCGGTGCAATGTCGATGTTAGCTGCCATTTCTTCTACAACATGATTTTGCTTAGCGCCGGGAATATAGGCCACAAGAGGCACCCGCATAGACTCTTCATAGGCATTGCGCTTATCGATCAACCCATGCTCACCAAACATGAAGCCGTTATCACCCATTAGAATTACGGCGGTATTCTCTTCAAGGTTATTGGCTTTCAGCCAGGCATTGATCCGACCCAAGCTATCATCAACGGCTGAAAGTGCGCGGTGGTATTGTCGCTTGTATTCCTGTACGTCCAGTTCACTGTGGTAGGGAAAGTCAACGCCGTGCCAGCTATTGCGCTGGTTTTTGACCCACATGGGTTTGCCCTCATAATTTTCTGCTGTGTCAGCCTGGCTATCGGGTACCTTGATGTTGGCATCGGTGTATTGCTCGCGATGTCGTTCCGCGGGATCAAAATTGGCGTGCACAGCCTTATGTGACAGATAAACGAAAAACGGTTGGTTGGTATCGCGCTCGTCTGCGAGCCACTGGAGCGTATAGTCCGTTAGCTCATCTGTAATATAGCCCTTTTGCTTGACATGCTTGCCGTTGATGTTAAAGCGACTAACTCGCCCATCACGCTTCCGCACTGGATAATAATCGCCCTGACCAGCAAAACTCATCCAATGATCGAAGCCAGGTTGCGGGTCATCATGATGTCCGCCCATATGCCATTTGCCGAAAAACGCAGTCTGGTAGCCAGCTTGCTGTAAATAACTGGGAAAATAAACTGTACCCTCCTTTGCGGGCTTGTTGTTATCGACCACACCATGACTATGCATATACTGGCCGGTCAAAATAGATGCACGACTCGGGGAACACAATGCAGTGGTGACAAAGCTATTTTTGAAGTGAACGCCTTTTTTCGCAAGTTCGTCCATATTGGGTGTATTTAGTACCGGATTCATAAAACCCAATTCATCGTATCGCTGATCATCAGTAAGTATATAAATGATATTCATCGGTTTTTTTTCAGGCGAAGTGGTAGCCGCTAGCGCCGATGGAATAACACAGACACTGGCTAGCAAAAATGTGAGAAACCTGACCCAGTTTTTGGTGATAAAGACAAATGTTCGCATAACTAATTCCTTATTAATGTTTCTCACGCTCAGAGTTTTTAGCTCTAAGCGAGGCGTACTAAATTTAAAACTATTTATTCACTGCTAATCTGACTGAACAGTGAGTTTGACTAATTCGAGGTCGCGATCACGGGAAGATCCACCTACCATAATACTGAAGTCCCCAGCCTCTACCTGCCAATTCATATCAATATCATAGTAAGCAAGCATATCCGGGGTAATATCGAAGTGAATTTCTCGCTTTTCACTAGGTTCAAGCGATACCCGCGTGAATCCTTTAAGCTCTTTTACAGGCCTGGTCACCAGCGAATAGTCATCCCGAATGTAAAGCTGGACTACTTCATCACCAGCGCGCTTGCCTGTGTTAAGGACGGTAACCGACAGCTTCGTTGACTCATTTTTGTTAATGTTAGAGCGAGATAATCTAGTTTGACCGTATTCAAAATCGGTATAGCTTAAGCCGTCTCCAAATTCATGCAGATTCTTAGTTGGGGCATCTGCGTAGCGCCGTACCAACGCGCTAGGCTTGTGGTTATAAATAGACTGTAAATGACCTACGCTGTAAGGAACGGTGATCGGTAATTTACCACTAGGATTAACTTCACCAAAAACGATTTCAGCGAGCGCCTTGCCACCTTGAGCGCCAGGCTCCCATGCTTCGATCAATGCGGCCACATTCTCAACGATCCAGGGCTCTGCCAACGGTCGTCCATTTACCAGCACAACAATGGTTGGTGTACCTGAACCATGAATAGCTTGCACCAGGTCTAACTGCTGACCAAATAGTCCGATAGAACTTCGTGCAACATTTTCACCCGAGGTTTTACCTTTCCTGTCATATCTCAGGGGGTTACTACCTACCACCACAATGGCTATGTCAGCAGATTTAGCTCGTGTCGCTGCGCTAGCGATCTTGTCGGGCTCAATCCGTTTCACACTGCCGCCTAAATCGAAATAATCAATCTGAGTAGAAGCCGTTGCTACCTCTCTGAAACCTTCAACAACAGTAGTAATGTTTTTCTTAGGCTGTCTCAGTACCCAATCACCCATAATCGAATGATTGTCGGCGTTAGGCCCAGTTATAAAAATTCGCTTTCCCGCAGGCAAAGGCAATATATCATTGGCATTTTTGAGCAACACAATGCTCTGTCTCGCCAGATCCAAAGCCGTCTTCTTATGCTCCTCGGTGAACATCATGTTCTTAGCTGCTCGAGGATCAACCTGAGTTTTCTCAAACAGGCCCAGACGAAACTTGGCTAACAGCATTGGTCTTACCGCAGCATCTATTCTGGATTCAGGTATCCGTCCTTCCCTGACTAACTTTAGCAGTGGCTGCAAAAACTTAGGTCCATGCATATGCATATCAATTCCAGCGCTAACACTTTGGTATACCGCCTCATTGAACGTTGGCGCCGTACGATGCAGAGTTTTTAGCCTTTCAACATCTAGCCAGTCACTAACAACAAATCCCTGGAAATCCCATTCATCGCGCAGTACCTCGGTGAGTAGAAAATGATTAGCATGCGCGGGTACGCCGTTCACTTCGTTGTGTGCAGCCATAAACGTGAACACACCAGCATCAACGGCTCGTTTAAATGGAGGGAAGTGATCTTCACGCAGCGAACGGAGTGATAAGTCCATAGGTGATAAATTTAGCCCATTGACCGGATCACCACCGGCTACAAAATGCTTGGCGGTTGCTAGGACCTTACTGTCACCTGAAAAATCGCCCTGCTGTAGACCATTGATCACAGCGACACCCATCTCTGCAACTAAAAAATCGTCTTCTCCGAACGTTTCACCAACCCTACCCCAGCGCGGATCTCTCGCTATATCGATATTCGGGGAGAATGCCCAATGCGCACCGTTAAGCCGAACCTCGCGTGCTGTTTCAATACTCGACTGTCTCACTAAATCTAGATTCCAACTGCTAGCCATCCCTATTGGAGAGGGGTAAATAGTCGCCCCTTTGACTAGGCCATTGCCATGAATAGCGTCGATACCAATTATCAATGGTATTCCTAAACGACTTTGACTGGCATATCGCTGCAGGCGATTGGCCTCCTTTGGCGTTGTCACATGCAAAAACGAACCTACTTTACCCGCTTTGATCACCTCTGGAATTTGCGAAGAATGCAGATTAGGGTACATGCCGTAGGCATCGCCACCTTGCATTTCCTCAAGGCTCATATTTTTTTCAGAACGGGCAATATGCTCTGGCCCTACATACTGAGACATCTGACCAATTTTTTCGACTAGCGTCATTCTGGATAGTAAATCATCAACGCGAGCATCTTCCGCAAGATCAGAGTTTTTATAGGGCAGTGATTCCTGCGCAAAAACGAAACAGGATAATACCGAAAATAAAGAAGATAGAATTATAGATTTTTTCATAGACTGTAAGCATCCAGTTAGTTTTTTTCTTAAATCATTAGTACGTTGTACTCGATAGTTACGAAGAGTTCTCTAAGGATCATAACGCTCGAAGAGACGAGTTCTCGTTTTTCCTTCTTGTCCAGCGCGCACCCAACTTTCGGTTTTCTCCGGCCGTTCGGCATCAACGAGCTTAAGATAAGACCCTAGTTTATTCTCCAGCAATGAAACCAATTCTGGCATCTGTTGAGACAAATCATTCCTCTCACCAGCATCTTGAACCACATTAAAGAGAAGATTGCGCTCGGACACTGGAAAGTGGATCAGCTTGAATTCTCCAAAACGAATCGCCGAGTGCGGCTCGTTTAATCCCACACGGTTAAAGTGCGGGTAATGAAATATAAGTCCCTCATCGGGCCGCTTCACTTCCACCTGACTATCATCTAGCAGAGGACGCAGACTCACACCGTCTAAATCTGCGGGTAAATCATCCAGCGAGCCTGCTAGTTCGGCCAAGGTGGGTAACAGGTCATAGGATACGACTGGCGTGTCACTCTGCCCGCCTGGCTCAATGCCTGGCCCAACAATGGCGAAGGGGACTCGAATACCACCTTCGGTTAAGTCCCATTTTCCACGCAGCAGGGGCGAATTAAGACCTGCTTTGTAGGGTTTCCCTTTATTCGGCTGCTGCGGTAGTACTGGCATACCGCCATTATCTGAGATAAATATGATGTAAGTGTTCTCTGTCAGGCCAAGTTCCCGATAAGCATCAAGTAAGGTACCAACGGAAAGATCCATATCTTGAACCATGGCGGCATAACCTTGATTCTTATGTAACTTCCCTTTTTTACGCAATCCAACGTCAGCAAAAGACGCTTCGCTATAAACAATACTTGAGTGCACTGCATAGTGAGAAAGCTGCAAGAAAAATGGTTGCTCATTTTCAGTAGATTCGCGCATAAATGCTATTGCACGCTTAGTCAGTGAATCAACCCGCTTCGGATCTTCTTCTGCATAACCCTTCCACTGGCTTCGATCATTAACATAACCACCCGCTTTATTCTTCGATATCCCATCGTGCACGTCATAGCCATAACGAGCAGGGTCCTCATCGATGTGCCACTTACCAATATGTGCTGCGCGATAATTTTTGTCGATAGACTTAAGAACTTGCGGAATACCAACCTGATTATGGTCTGCTCGATTTTTCCCCATTCCACGGGTACGATGCAGGCGTGCAGGTGTCTTGCCAAACTGGATACTATAACGAGTAGGAGAACAAACTGGTGCCGCAGCGTAACCATTGGAAAAACGTAGCCCACCGTTCACCAATGAATCAATGTTAGGTGTGGTGTAAAAGTCGCTCTTCGCCGACGGCTTCTTGTTATCCATTGTCGTGGACATACTGCTCCAACCAAAATCGTCGGCAACAATTAGAATGAAATTCGGGGACGTTGAAGCATGAGTTAAATTAGTTAGTGACAGCAGAATCAAGACTGGCATTGCATTTCGGGGCACTTGGTAAAAACAATCCTTTAGCGTCTGCTGCAAAGAACATAAATTAATCATGGCTGTAATCCTAGATCCTTCTTACGGTATCCGGCGCCAATAACATCTAAGCTGGAACTAATTGCATTATAAAAAATATCAAACTCAGGCTCCGCAGTCACATGACTAAAAATCCCCTTACCTGAAGCTGGAAATCGCGGATGATTTATCACAAAACTAGCGCGATTAGTTTCAAACTGAGCAGAGTCGAGTGCGTAGGTTTCAGCCTTGTCTGGTTCACCGTCAAACCTAATCGCCGCCAAAACAGGTTTACTGTCAAGGCGTATAAAGTTTGGTGATACATTTCCAGAAAAAGCATTACTCTGCATATCCAGAGCTTTACCAACACGCCAACCAAGCGTTACTTTGGTGCCTAAACTTCCACCGTCATCGACTACGAAAAGGTTGTTCCAAAGGTGCGTATCCCTACCATTAATCTCAATAAGCGGATTGGATCTAGAGGCGATAACATAGGTATTGTTGTAGATATAGACACCCTCAGACTGAATTCGGTTGGGCTTAGAGTAGTCACTCACAAATATGGTTTTCCCAGGAAATTTGCTGATACCACCTTCTGGACGCTTAACACCAACTCTGCGCGTACCGTCATGTACACTAATATTGTGTCTCCAAATGACGTTTTTATTCTTGCCCAGAATTTCAGTACCGTAACCTTCATTGTTATAACTAAAGTTGTACTGGACAAGTACATTTTCGTTACCAAAATCTACATGCATACCCGCAGAGTCGTTATGGCCACGAGAACCAATGGCCATATTGCGCTGCGCAACAATATTTTTACTACGGAAAAACCATGCGCCACTACCACGATTTACGGAGAGTTTGGGTTCCACCATAGCGCCTGAGCGAATGAAACTGTTTTTTTCTAATAAACCATTCCACACACCGTTAATCAGCACGCAGCTACCACCGGTATCTTCGCAGCGATTATTGACAATACGCACGTCGATGTCGTAATCAGATGCGGTCCCAGTGACACCCTTAACATATGATGCTCCGTGGCGTAAAGCGATACCAAATCGCGCGGTGTGACGCAGAAAATTATCGTGAATGTATATATCACCGGTGTTGTATGACGGTTTTTTAGCCTTGGCAGGCCACGTCTCAAAACGAATTCCTGAAACCGATGTCTTGTTGAAAGACTGTCTTGCTTGAATAGGAAAAATCTCCTCAACCACCAGATCGTGAAAGTTGTAACCACGTAAATTTCGTTTGCCCGTATTGTTGACAAGAATTCCATAGGCGTCGATATCAGCCACACCATCACGCTTCTTTTTCCGAAAATTTCTTATATTGAGCTTACTCAGCTCTAGGTGGTCTTGATCGATAACCAGCACAGCTGCCAGCGGTGCGCCACCAGACATTTCTGCACCATCAATTATCGGCAGATCACCCTCTCCATACGCTGTGAAATGAATCGGCGCTGCCGCGGTGCCCGACTCATCAATGACGAGTTGACCGTTGAATCGATCGCCCGATTTAAAATAGACTGTGTCACCAGGCCGCAGCGCCTCTTTCCTAACGCGCGACAAACTGGCCCACGGATTACTGACAGTTAGGCCATTATTTTCATCATCCCCTGATGATGAGCTTACAAAATAGTTACTCTGCGCGACGGCATTTGGCATTACAACCCCAAACACAATCAGCGCTAATAAATTAGTTACCTTTTTTGTAAGGCCTATGGCCCTTATTTTCAAAGTGATATTGCTACCCCAACACTAAAGCGGCGGCCTGAGTAACGAGTCATTGCCGTGGGTCCTTCTGGGAAAAAGGCTGGCTGAACAACTTGCTCATCAGTCAGGTTACTGGCTTGGAAATTCACCGTAATCTCCTTATTAACACGATAGCTCATGGAGGCATTTAGCTGACCTGTTCCTTTTTTATACAGAGGCAGCTGGCCTGTCAGAAAACTTGCTTCTGACACCAAGAAGTCACTGCGATAGGTATAACGAAGGCGGCCACTGAATCGATATCGTGGTTTTTCAAAGTAAATAGTCGCGTTGTACGAATCTTTTGAAAGATTGACAAAGTTTAAGGGTAATCCAGTGAAGCTAACCGAGTCAGATAACGCCCCTGCTTGGACAATGAATGCATCTCTGCTGCCATCCTGATACGCATAATTTGCGATAAGGCCTAACCCATCAAAAGGCTGCGGCAGACTCTTGAAATTATGCTGAAAACCAAGTTCTACTCCATTAATCTTGCCGCCAGGCAAGTTAACAAATTTAGTCTGGGGAACTAAGACCCCAGGGACACCATTAATATTGTCACAAAACAAATCTCCTGCGGCTTGTTCCACATTTGTGTTGCAGGCGCTTGCGGGGAATGTTTCCTTGCCAATGACCTCGTCAAAATGTTTAGAGAAGTAACCCAAGGTCAGAGCACTGCCTTTTCTGAAGTAATACTCTAACGCCACATCAAATTGATTTGCCGTAGTCGGCTGTAGCTCCGGATTACCTGTCACGACTGGGGTAGTTTTGTCGAGCGGGAAATACATAGTCGGTGATAGCTGACCAAAGTTTGGCCGTCTCAAGATCTTTGCATAACCAAGCCTGATCTGCACCTCGTCAATAGGCTTAAGCACAAGACTTAAGCTTGGCAACCAATGCGTATAGTTTTGCTCGACGCTAATATCCTCTCCTTGAACCTTACCAGTCGCAGCTTGATCGGTATTTACTCCCCTAACTCCGATATTGCCCGAGTATTCAACGCCACCTATCAGACCACCGCTTACAATACCGCCGAAATCTCCCTTAATGTAGGCAGCATAGGTATCTTCTTCCACTCTAAAAAAGCTCGCTGGATCTACTACACCATTAACATCAAGAGATACGAATTCCCTTATGGCCTCTCTCTGGTCCATTACAATATTGCCATCGGGAGTCAAAAAGTTATCGGAATATGAACCACCACTATTAAAACTGAAAAAATCGCCTGGCGAGGCAACCATAAACCCTGGGAAGGCAGTAATAAAATCTTGAGCGCTCAATCCAATATTAAAGGGTGTTTTTTCCGATGTTTTGTTTCGCTCATTTGATCGTTGGCTAGCGCGCAAACCAAACGATAGATCTGTCCAAAAATCACCATCCATGACCCATTCAAAATCGACTTTCTCTACCAGTAAATTATTGCTGAACATCACTTGCTGGTCTTTGAGGACATACAAAGAATAATAATCAGGATCCATAAGCGTGGAAAGATCATATTGTGTAATAACATCATCAGTTACAGAGTAACTCTGTGCACCATCTGCGGGCCCATAGGCTGGCGTACCATTAAGAGCATCGTACGTCAACGGAATCCGCAAGGCTCCACTATTCCCCAAGAAGTCGGCATGCGCTGGATCCCTGTAGCCAAAAGAGGCCACCACATAGGGCTTCTCTGTATCTGATCCTGAACCACTGACTTCAAAATTCACTTCCAGGTCGTCGCTACCCCATTCTCCACCAAGAGCAAATTGATATGTTTGAGTATCTCTAATAACCGCTTCACTTTGGGTTCTTAAAAAAGGGCTCCTTCCATCTGGCGGCGTCCCGCCGATAGCACCTGAGGTCAAGATACCAACCTCAGTACCGGCCACTTCGGTCATTCCAAAAGTAGCACCAGGAAGCCCCTGTATCTCATTGGTCGAGCCAGTCATAACTATTTTTGCTTTTTGATTGGCGCTATTTCTCAGCGCATCTGCATACATACCCTCGACAAACAATTTCAGGTTGTCTGATGTTTGCCACTCCAAAGATCCTTCGATTACTGATCGTTTCCTGTTTTCCATCTGAAATGTCGTTTCATTATATCCAGGGTAGTAGTAAGGATCGCCAAGGCCATCTCCATCAAAATCAATCTTACTAGTGCTGGCACCGCGTGCGGCCTGAGTAATACGTAATGAATCCTGACGCACATCCTTATCAAGATGTGATACCGTTAGTATCACACCAATGTCACCGCCTTCTCGCTCAAACTTATTGCCAAATGTCGCTGAAAAGTTCTCATTCCAAGCATCTGCTGTTTCGGCATACTCAGATTTCAGCCGAATCTTTTTAAGTGGCTTTCTCAATTTTAAACCACGATAGGTCTTTACATTAATTGTGCCACCAAGAGATCCCTCGACCATATCGGCAGTTGGCACTTTAATCACTTCAAGAGACCTCACTAAGGCAGCAGGAAGGTCAGAAAGACTTACGCCGCCTCGACCATCGCCATCTGGTGTAGTACCTCTTCCGTTTATCTCTATTCGATTTTGGTCGCTACCTCTGATAGAGACAGTCTCACCAATACCTTTATCACGAGTAATTTGAACACCCGCTATATTCTCAAGTACTTCCGCGACGTTTTCATCTGGAAGCTTGCCAATATCTTCAGCGTTAATAATTTCCGTTAGGTTTGACCGCGCTCGTTTGGCCGCTAGTGCTGACTCAAGACTTTGACGAATTCCGTACACAATCACTTCTTCAATCGCGCTATCGACGTTAGTTTCTGCACTTACTTCTGTTTGAGCGGTTGCCATTGAAGCGCTAAGTGCCATCAAAGAAACGTTCGCCGCCAATATCGACCGGCGCCACATTGAAATCTTATACCTCATTACACTTCTCCTATTCTCGCTGCATATTTTAGTACTTAAAACTAACTATCTATGTTGCGCATATAATAAATTATTCTATTTTTTAGGTCGTTAGATCTTAAAGCTAACAAACTCTTGAGGGCTGCAGGTTTTAATCTGCGTCCCGAACCAGTCTCTGAGCACCTTTTTGAGTCGAACGAGTCTTGGGCTGATGTATACCCTGGGCAAAATTGACTATATATGATTGACCACCGGTTGTTACGTATTTGGGCGTAGAGCTCCAAAAAATTTCGGTGCTGCCCGGAAACACCGTTGTGTTTATCGCCGGACTCGATTGATCAAAGGCAACAATTGACAAAAGCTCTTTCATGTTAGGCAACCGCCAATCAGTGTAACCAGCAAACTCAGAATCTCTAGCCCGCTTCATTGAGCCGCCCCAAATTAGGAGGCCTGCCGCCCCGACACTGCAGTCACTACCTTCAAGTCCCTCCGGGCACCTCTTCCACATCAAACCTGTTACACCGTCTGTTACAGTCCCATCTATAACCGTGTAACGATCATCTGAGGTATCGTTCGCTTGATATTCACCTGTCACCAGCCTCTGCGACATAGGAGCCGACTTGGCCTTTAGAATGGGAATACCCGCAAAAAAGTTCACCACCCAGCCGTTAGCAGCATCGCCTGCAACAGGAACTGAAGCCCAGTGGGACCCCGCACCATTGGGAAATCGATTGCCATCAAGTGCTGGATCTAGGCGATTGGCATTGACGATTGTTGCCAATTCTACAACCGTTGGAACACGCCAGGTTTGGATACCACAAAGGGCTTCCGCATTGCTTGTTTCAGCCAGGACATTACGATCATCCCATATAACCTTTGCGTTAGTGGCATGAACACCTGTATCTGCCTCAGTTTTCATCTCCCAAACCAAACCTGTGTTATTGTCCCTTACACAGGACCAGCGGGTTCCAGCGGCTTCACTGCCATCCACTGCCCAAGCTCCGTCTTGAACTGTCAGTAGTGAGCCGTCGCTTCCAAGCTTTGTAAAATCAAACCCTGCAACGCCTGCGCCAACTTTGGTAATAGTGAGATCAGCATCACGTCCCTGGTCGCAATCTTGCGGAACGTGGCCATCGTTATTAACCGCTGTTGTACAGGTGGCATTGGTACCAGATCCAGCATTGCCACTGCGCAATAGCCCAGTGTCATTTAGTGGGTTTTTCGGCACAACGGTGAGCTCGTTACTCAGATTACTCTCGTCAGTACCTGCCAGAGCAGTGACCGCTATATAATAAGTCTCTCCATTAGTTAAGCCCGTTAAACTATAGGGTGATGTGGCATTCAAAATTAGGTCGCCGCCAATCAATGATGCGTAATTATCTGCACTATCGATACTTTCTTGGGCGATATAAAGGCTATAACCAGTTGCATTGCCAACCCCGCTCCAGCCAATCATTGCCCGAGCATTACCGGTTGAGCGCAGAGTGATAACCGGAGGATCAAGTGCGACTACCCCCGCCACTACCGTGACAGTCGTGCTCGCTGTAGCTTCTTGGTATTCACTGTCAGCGGCCATGACCGCCGTAATTTGCGCACTGCCAAGGGTAATCGCGGTGAGCAATCCCTCGGACGAAACTGTCAACACATTTTCGTCACTACTGGTGTAACTGATTACGCCAGTACCATCGCCGCCACTGGCGACGACTGTTTGGGCTGTACCAATCTCCATTGAGATGGCGGGATTAGGAAAACTTATCGTCTGTTCTTTTAATGGATCAACTGTAACGCTTATGGTGGCCGATGCCTCCGAATAGATGCTATCTGCTGCCTTTGTCGCGGTAATAGTCACGGTGCCTAAGGCGTTTGCAGAAACCAAAGCCTCTACTGAAACGCTAGCAATGCTAGTATCACTGCTGGTATACGTGATCGTACCCGACCCCTCACCATTACTCGCCGCTATAGTCCGCGAACTGCCGATAGTTATATTTGCGCTATCAGCGGTAAAACTGATGGTCTGGAGATGACTCCAGCCCTTGACCTCACTTAAGCCAGAACCACCACTGCCACTTCCGCAAGCAGCAAGAAAAATACACATTGTTACAAGCACGCTGACTTTTTTGATTAACATTTCCAACCCCCAACATTTATACTTCTGATTTTATTCTTTCGGAACTACAGTGACGCTCTTCCCCGCTTACAGCGACATTTTTTCGAACAGCAACGAAGCTAGCTTAAAAATTCTTGGGCATCTCTTTCACAGTGATCGTCTTACTCTTATCTTTATCAAGCCATCGAAAGTTATTTTTAATCATTTTTTCAGCTTCCGTAAGTGTCCAAAAACCATCGCCATCTTTGTCCCAGCGCTTAAATTTAGATCTCAAGAAATCGGGGTTCATCCGTCGCATATAGCTTGGGCGCGTGATGAACTCTGACCTTGTCCATCGACCATCGAGATTGGTATCCAACTCTATATATAGCATTGATTTATAGTTTCCAAACTCAACTATATTAAGCGCATTGTTTTTATCAATATCGAAAGTTCGCCAGCCGTCAACATCTTCCGCATGGCAAATGCTCAATGGTAAAACTAAAAAAAAGGCAATTCCAAGTAGCGTTTTTTTCATGTCAGTATCCTGTTTAGTTTTTAAAATTTATAGTAAAGTTATCGGTAAGTAGAGTCCTGAGAAATCATTTCATCCAATCTTTCACGAATATGTCGCCAACCTAACTTACGAAGCTCTTCATGGCGCTCTAATTGAATAAGGTAATCTCGATTTTCAGCAACATTTACAGCCTCGATAGGATCGTTTCCGTGGTCGTAAAGTTCTTGCACCACAGTTTGCCCCGTATCGTGTTCAACCCATGCCGTGTATCGATAGCGCTGCGTACGAACGGTTTCACCCATAAGTAGCTGTCTTTTGACATAGCGAGGAAATTGAGCAAAAACCGCCTCCTTCCAACTACGCTTTGGTTTTTCAATCAGCGGAAGTAATGACATACCCTCTAGCGCATGCGGTGGATCAATGCCGGCTAACTCAATTAAAGTCGGGTAGATATCAACAGACTCAACTAGTGCGCTGGTGCGAGCCCCCGGTACTTTCATCTTTGGAACACGAATCATCAATGGAATATGGATATCAAGCTCTACTGTCGAATGTTTGGCCCAACCACCGTGATCCCCCAACTTGTAACCATGGTCGCTCCAGATAACGACGACAGTGTTCTCATCCAAACCAAGGGCCGAGACCTTATCCAAAACTTTTCCAACCAAGCCATCGGCAAAGGACACCGATGCAAGATAGCCATGCCGAAGTTGATCCCCCTCAACCACAGGCATAGGGCCGGGCTTCGGTGGCAAATTATCATAGTTCCAGATTTCCAAAGCTACCACTGCCCAATCAGGTGCACCGATTTGTTTTGAGGTTGTTTGCGGTGCAGGCACCAGCGCGGGATCATATTTGTCCCACTCACTTTTTGGCGACCTAAATGGCAGATGCGGGCTATGCAGGCCCACGGCAAGAAAAAATGGCCCCTGCTGTTGACTGAGTCGCTCGAGCTCCTTGAGGGCATGATTGACATTTTTGGCATCTGGTAAAAGTTCTTCGGACTCCCAGGCCTCGTAGGCTAGTCTCGGTATGCCACGCTCCCTGCGATCGCGATAAAACTCACGGGAGACATCGTAGGGCGCCTTGGACCATCCATCGAGATCATCGTTAGCGTGATGGTATATTTTTCCAATAGAAACTGTCTCATAACCGTTTTGTTTGAAGCTTTTGTTGAGAGTTGTAATATTGGGGACGGTGGTTGAAACGGACTGCTTAAGTGTTTTAATACCTGTTGTTGAGGGTCGTAATCCCGTTAATAGAGCCGCACGAGAAGGACCACAGACTGCCTGCTGACTATAGGCCTTCTCAAATAGAATAGATGATTCGGCAAACGCATCCAAGCTCGGCGTTTTAGCAACGGGGTGACCGTAACTCCCTAAATCAGGACGTAAGTCGTCAATAGATATCAGTAAAATGTTCGGCCGATCGATACTACTAGCATGCACTGGCATGTCCGACTGCACTCCGGAACTCAGGAGCAGTCCGACAGCAGCCAATAATATGTAAGGTAACCCGCGCACTTGTTCCATCCTTTTAGCTACTATATAATCCGTGGCACAATTATAATGACAATATTGTCATACGCAACTGAATTTTAGGGCTTTGGCTAAACTAGCCAGTGTTTTTGGACATAAGCCATAAGAAAATCAATGCCAAAGAGAGTCTTAAATACTTACCCCACGCCAAGACGTTTTTACATCCGCCTGACCGTATAGTTATGACGATGTAAACTGCATAATGACTGTAGGGTTTAACGCTTGCGTAACGCTGTATCCCTTGGTTATGCGATATGACATACAAAATTTAGAGGCAGTAATGATCGAGAGAAAATCAACACTTAGCGACATAGCAAAGCTGGCGAAGGTTTCCATCAAAACCGCCTCTCGTGTTGTCCGCCAGGAATCTAATGTCAGCCTCAAGACCAAGACTGCCGTCGAAGCCGCGATGAAAACTCTAAAATATCGCCCAAGCGTCGCTCCCCGAGCAACAGTAGGATCGAAATCTTACGTGCTCGCTTTAATATTTGATAATCCCAATACAAGCTATATTGTCGAACTGCTTCGAGGTGCTCTGGAGCAGGCTCGTAAAGACGGCTATCACCTTATCGTTGAGCCGGTCAATCTCGCCTCACCCAACGTAGCCGAGGACAT
>JAPKEJ010000051.1 GCA_028822155.1 Porticoccaceae bacterium | reverse complement strand
AACATCAGCAACAGCCTCTTCTACCACTGGGGAAACATCAGAAACAGCTTCTGCAGCTGGCGCTTCGGTCTCGGCTTCTTCAACGAACTCATCCTTACTCGTCACCGATGAAGCCTGATCTTTACCTTCAAGTATAGAATCGGCTATCGACGCAGCATAAAGCTTTATCGCACGAATAGAGTCATCGTTGCCAGGAATAACATAATCAACACCATCAGGATTGCTATTTGTATCAACAATACCAACAACGGGAATACCCAACTTGTTAGCTTCGTTAATTGCAATGCGCTCGTGGTCAACATCAACGACAAACAGGATGTCTGGCAACCCATTCATGTCCTTAATACCACCGATAGAATTTTCCAGTTTGTCTTTCATGCGGGTCCGCGTCAAAACTTCTTTTTTATTAAGCTTATCGAACGTACCGTCGCTCTCTTGAGCTTCTAACTCTCTAAAACGTCGAATAGACGCTCTGATAGTTTTGTAATTTGTCAGCATGCCGCCAAGCCAGCGGTGGCTAACATAAGGCATGCCAGAACGTTCGGCCTGCTCTCTGATTATTTTTTGAGCTGCTCGTTTTGTGCCGACAAAAAGTATCTGATTACCTTTAGCCGCCTCAACGCGCAAGATTTCCAATGCTTCGTTAAAGGCTGGAACAGTGTGTTCGAGGTTAATAACATGAACTTTGTTACGAGAGCCGAATATATACTGACTCATTTTAGGATTCCAGAAGCGGGTTTGGTGACCAAAATGCACACCTGCCTGCAACATATCGCGCATACTTACAATAGACATAAATTTTCCTTTTAGGGGTTAAGCCTCCACATGCCCCAATAATCAACCCTGCAAGCGATATTACTACTTAAAAGGCACCCAGACTATTGTGTCGGAATGTGTGTGTCGTTAAGTTTAAAAAATCTGTCGCAGGAACATTCCCACAACGGCGCGCTTTATAACATAACAAGGCAGTCAGTTAAAGAAAAACACTGACATAATTTAACGTCATTTTCCCTTCCGAAACGGTCATGTCAATCAGCAGGCCTGTTTTTGCATGAAAAACCTGTCACGCACTCCCCCAAAAGCAAATTTGATGCGTACAATACTGGGGTTTGATTATTTTAGTGGAAAACTAATGACTGTAAAAATAAGAAGCGCGGACCAGTTAGCCAAAATGCGCGTCGCTGGCAGACTAGCAGCAGAAATCTTAGAGCTTATAGGCCCCTACGTGGTGCCCGGCGTGACGACCGAAGCATTAGACAAGATTTGCCATGACCACATAGTGCAAGTACAGAACGCGATTCCAGCTTGCCTCGGATACAACGGATTTCCAAAGTCTATTTGTACTTCTGTTAATCAGGTCATCTGTCATGGGATACCCTCAGAGAAAAAGGTGTTGAAAACTGGAGATATTATTAATATTGACGTTACTGTTATAAAAGATGGTTGGTTCGGTGATACCAGCAAAATGTATTGTGTCGGACAGGTAGCACCGCATGCTGAACGACTGATCAAGGTCAGCCAGGAGTGTCTCTACATGGCGATGGATATCGTTCGCCCTGGAATTTGTCTTGGCGATATTGGACATATTATCCAGACTCACGCGGAGAAAAATTATTATTCTGTGGTTCGAGATTACTGCGGCCATGGCATTGGTGACATATTCCATGAGGAACCTCAGGTGTTGCATTACGGAAAACCTGGAACTGGCCTAGAGCTTCAAGAAGGAATGACCTTCACCATTGAGCCAATGATCAACGCAGGAAAGCACGCGGGAAAGTTAAAACCCGACGGTTGGACTGTAGAAACACGCGACGGTCGACTCTCATCTCAGTGGGAACATACAATGGCTGTCACCGCGAACGGTTGTGAGGTTTTCACTGCCCGGCAGGAAGAATCATTTTAATTCAGGGGCTCCAATAGTGCCGCTTAAGTCTTCAGATCAAGAAAGTTCGCTTCAAAAAGCGCTCTCAAACGCGCCGCTATTCTTTGATCAAAAACGATTTCTTTTAGATCTAGAGGCAGAAGAACCTATCTCTGTTTTTCGTAATGCGCTAAACGCAGCTAAGGCGCATTTCAACAACCGATTTCACGAAGGTGAAGACGTTCATACATTGGTTAATGAAACCGCTCGATTTGCCGACCTAATATTACGACTAGCCTGGGATCGATACGAATGGGACAACGACATCAGTTTGATTGCCGTTGGGGGCTATGGAAGAGGTGAACTACACCCTTTTTCTGACATAGACTTGCTTATTTTAATGCGACGAAATCGAGGCAAAAGATACCAGCAAAGTATCGAGCAATTTTTGACTTTTTTGTGGGACATCAAACTTGTCATTGGTCACAGCGTTCGCTCTCTATCGCAATGCGTTGATGAAGCAAAAGCTGATATCACCATCGCCACCAATCTGATGGAGACTCGCCTATTATGCGGCAATGGCACACTGCTCCAAACAATGCTAAAAAAAACAGGGCCCAATAAAATTTGGCCCTCCGCTGAGTTTTACAGCGGAAAGGTTAAAGAACAACGAGCACGCCATCAAAAGCATGATGACACTGAATATAATCTTGAACCCAATATAAAAGAAGCGCCCGGGGGCCTGCGCGACATCCAACTTATCAACTGGACCGCTAAACGCCACTTTGAAGTTCATCGCCGGTCACATTTAGTGGTAAAAGGTTTTCTCTCTGAGGAGGAGTACAGGACACTGCGCCGAGACGAGGAGTTTCTGTGGAAGGTCCGCTATGGCCTGCACCTTATTGTCGGTCGCGCAGAAGAGCGTCTTCTATTTGATTATCAGCGTAAGCTTGCAGCAATGTTCGGTTACACCGATAGCGACGGCAGGCTGGGTGTTGAAAAGTTCATGCAGCGCTATTATCAAGTTGTACTTTCAATTCGTGAACTCACTGATGTCTTGCTCCAATATCTGGATGAAGCAATCTATAGAAAAGGTAAAACCAAGTCTGTCGTTGAGATCAATGATAGATTTCTCATTCGTGACAATTATCTAGACACCGTTGATCCCTTCGTTTTTGTTAAATATCCGTCAGCGCTATTGGAACTATTTGTAATTTTAGGTGAAAACGACAGTATTATTGGAATAAGAGCATCTGCCATAAGACAAATCAGACTGCATCGGAATTTAATTGATGACGAATTCAGAAATAACCCGATTAATAAAGGGCTATTCATGCGTCTATTAAAGGTCCCATTTAAACTCTCAGATCAACTCCAGCGTATGAATCGTTATGGTATTTTAGGTAAATACCTGCCTGAATTCGGTAAAATAGTAGGGCAAACCCAACATGATTTATTTCACATATATCCCGTGGACGTGCACACCCTTCAGGTAGTGAGAAATTTACGTCGATTCGTACGCCCAGAAATGACAAAACTATTCCCTGTCGCCTCACACATTTATAAAAATCTAGGTAAACCTGAGCTAATTATCATTGCAGCCCTATATCACGATATAGCCAAGGGTCGAGGTGGAGATCATTCCAAGTTAGGTGCGGCCGATATCATTGCATTTAGCCAGAGCCACGGGCTACAACCAGAAGAAATTGATCTTTTAAAATGGCTAGTGGAAAGCCATCTTCTAATGTCTACAGTGTCTCAAAGAGAGGATACGTCTGATCCTGATGTGATCTATAAATTTGCCACCCAAGTTGGCGATCTAATGCATCTTGAACATTTATATTTACTCACTGTTGCTGATATTAACGCCACTAATCCTAGACTTTGGACAGATTGGAAGGGTTCGCTGATGCATAACCTTTACTTTGAAACTAAACGTGCCCTACAGAATGGTCTTGGCTCTCCTGAAAAGCGCTCTACCTGGGTAGCTTCGGCGAAAAAGGCTGTTCTTGATCGTCTAGCGAAGATGGACGTCGATGCATCTACAGCCAGAGAGGTCTGGCATGACGTTGATGACGAGCTGTTCTTGCGGGAACGTGCCGCTGACATTGCAACCTTTACCGCCGCTATTGTTGCTAACAAAGATCCTCTCGAACCTTTAGTTCTGTTGCGAGATGTTGGCGTAGAGATTCCTATTGCCACGCAAATTTTCATCTACGCCCGAGATCGGAAACAAATGTTTTCAGTGATCGCTGCAATCCTTGAGCAACTTCAGCTCACGATTCAGGACGCTCGGCTTCAAACTAACAGTCGTAATCAAGCCTTCGATGTGTTCTACGTGCTTGACGAGGAAGACCGGCCAGTCGGCAAAAATACCGAGCTCTGCGGAAGGATTGTCAAAGCCTTAAAAAAAGGCATCAAGAATCCTAAATCTGTAAATACTGATGTTCGGCGGCGCACATCACGTCAATTGAAGCAGCTAACGATGAAAACGACAGCTTCACTGAAAAATGATCCGGAGACCAACACTACGGTGCTAGAGGTTATAACTCCTGATCGCCCAGGATTACTTGCTCATTTGGGTCGTATATTCCTGCGCTACGAACTGAATCTTTACAACGCTAAAATTGCAACCTTAGGCGAGCGAGTTGAAGATGTGTTTTACCTAACTGACCGCAACCATCTTCCTCTGACTGATCCAGATTTCAACCTATTAATCCAGCAAACCATCTGCGATGAGCTTGATCAACGAAATAGAGAAAAGACCCATGGCGCTTAGTGGCAATCAACAGGGAGTTGGCAATAGTCAATGAATACTAATCTAGAGCTGTTACAGGCCTATCCGTTTGAACGCCTAAATCAATTAAAAGCAGGAATTACTCCGCCAGCGCATTTAACTCATATTTCACTTTCTATTGGTGAGCCCAAGCATCCTGCCCCTAAATTTGTCAAGCAGGCTTTAATTGAATCAATTGATAAATTAGCTCATTACCCCTCAACACGAGGTTCTATTGAACTTAGAACATCTATTGCCCAGTGGCTAGAGCAGCGATTTGATCTAGATAAAGATAGCCTAGACCCAGAATCTCAGATTTTACCGGTCTGTGGTACCCGTGAAGCAATATTCGCGTTCACCCAAGCGGTCATAAGCCCAAACAACAGCACAACTAAACCCATCGCAATAGCTCCAAATCCGTTCTATCAAATTTATGAAGGTTCAGCCATTCTTGCCGGAGCAGAGCCCTACTACTTGGAATGTAGCCCCGAAAATGGATTTGTCCCAGACCTAAATTCCGTACCAAGTGCGATCTGGGAACGTTGCCAACTACTGCAGCTATGCTCTCCGGGAAATCCCACTGGAGCAGTGATGTCGGTTGCACAGATGCAACATGCAATAAATCTGGCGGATCAGCACAACTTTGTTATCGCTAGTGACGAATGCTACTCGGAAGTTTACCTTGATGAGCGCAGCCCGCCGCCAGGTCTGCTTGAAGCCTGCCAAGGCATGGGCCGGACCGACTATGCTCGATGTGTGGTTTTTCATAGCCTGTCAAAACGCTCAAACCTTCCAGGGATGAGATCAGGTTTTGTCGCTGGAGATAAATCTATTTTGAACCAGTTTTTCAACTATAGAACCTATCATGGCTGCAGCATGTCCTTACCCGTGCAAATTGCCTCCACAGCGGCATGGCAAGATGAGCACCATACCATCGAAAATAGAACTCTCTACCGCGAAAAATTTTCAGCGGTAACAGATATACTACGGAACTGCATGACCTTTCCAGAGCCTGAAGCAAGCTTCTTTCTTTGGCCAGAGACTCCTATTGATGATATGCAGTTTGCAAAAATGCTCTATTCTCAGCAAAACGTAACCTTACTTCCAGGTCAGTTTTTATCCAGACAAACCCTCGCCTCTAACCCAGGATTAAATCGAGTACGGATAGCTTTAGTAGCTGAAATCGGTGAGTGCATCGAGGCGGCCCTGCGCATCAAGCAATTCATTAGTTCTTTAGACACATCAAAAGGCACTTAGGATGCTCAAGAAAGCACGTGCAGACTTTATTTTAGAGCGCCTAACTGAGCTCTACCCTGAGACGCCAACGCCACTTCAGCATAGTGACAACTTTACGCTTTTAGTGGCCGTCCTATTAAGCGCGCAATGCACGGATGAACGAGTTAATAAGGTCACCCCAGCCTTATTTGCCGCGGCAGACAATCCCTATGATATGCAGCAACTTCCTTTAGACACTATTTACAAGATCGTGCGCCCATGCGGCCTTGCTCCTCAAAAATCCAAAGCAATCTCAGGTTTATCTAAAATATTAGTCGCCCAGCACAATGGTGAAGTGCCGGAAGATATTGACCTTTTAGAGACGCTACCCGGCGTTGGCCACAAAACAGCCAGCGTAGTCATGTCACAAGGTTTCGGACACCCCGCCTTCCCTGTCGATACCCATATTCACCGTTTAGCCCAGCGTTGGGGACTCACAAAAGGTAAAAATGTAACGCAAACAGAGCGTGATTTAAAAAAACTCTTTAAGAGAGAATATTGGAATAGCTTACACTTGCAAATCATCTTTTATGGTCGTGAATTTTGTTCAGCCCGCGGTTGTGACGGAAGAGTCTGCGATATTTGTACCACCTGCTACCCCAATCGCAAGAATCCTTTTGTTGCAAAAAAACCTTAATCAATCGAAGGTTTTCAAAAGCTATTTTTGTTATCATGCGGCATCTTTTTAGAGAGTTATTTGACCTGTGATCACCCTTTTTGGCATCAAGAACTGCGATACGGTAAAAAAAGCGCGACACTGGCTGTCTGATAATGATATTGAACATGGCTTTCATGATGTTCGTGCTGACGGTCTCACTCTTGAGCAAATCGAAGAGTGGATCGCAAAAACAGACTGGGAAATTGTTTTAAATCGCCGCGGAACAACGTGGCGAAAATTAGATGCTAGCATTCAGGAGAATACTACTGAAAATAGCGTTGCAGAGCTTTTGCTCGCGAATCCGGCAATGATTAAACGCCCCATATTGAATGTTAATGGCGTTATTAGCATTGGTTTTAAACCCGACCTGTATCATTCAATATTTAATTCAAACAAATAAGAGTAAAAGTAAACTCATGAGTAGTCTTTATAGTTTCGGTATTGGAGTTGGCACTAAGAACAGTCGCGGCGAGTGGTTAGAGGTTTTCTATCCAGCGCCTTTGCTAAACCCAACTAAAGAGCTAGGTAGCATTATCACATCAAGCTTAGGTGCAGAGTCAGGCGATATCGAACCCACCACTGATCAACTGTCAGCACTTCACTCTGCTTTAGACTATAACGGTCACACTGACCTTGCCAAGTCAGTCAAGGTATTGCTCGAGTCGAATCGCCCAGTGTCAGTGACGCTACTAACCTCCGACACAGCACCTAGCTCAGTACCACAGGGTTATCTGAAGTTGCATTTACTCTCACATCGTCTGGTAAAACCTCATCAAACAGATCTTTCCGGTATTTTCGGCGTGTTAAAAACTATCGCCTGGACCAGTGCGGGAGCCATCGATATTGAGGAACTTCCAGGTAAACTATTACAAGCTCGACTCGATGGGAAGCCACTTAGCGTCAACTCTGTAGACAAGTTCCCTAAAATGGTTGATTACGTCGTTCCCAGTGGTATCCGTATTGCAGATACAAGCCGTGTGCGACTTGGCGCTTATGTCGGTGAAGGAACCACAGTAATGCACGAAGGGTTCATTAACTTTAACGCTGGCACAGAGGGCCCCAATATGATTGAAGGCCGCGTATCGGCGGGCGTTTTCTGTGGCGCTGGTTCAGACGTTGGTGGTGGCGCCTCTATTATGGGCACCCTATCCGGTGGCGGCAGTATGGTCATTTCCCTTGGCGAACAATGTCTACTTGGCGCTAACTCAGGTGCGGGAATCTCCTTAGGTGATCGTTGCACTATTGAAGCAGGACTGTATATTACGGCCGGCACTATAGTGACCCTACTGGATGACCAAAATAAGATTAGCGGTAAAGCTAAAGCAAGAGAGCTTTCAGGGCATAGTGACTTACTATTTCGTCGAAACTCACTATCAGGTGCTGTTGAATGCCTGACTAATCAGACCGCTGTCGAATTAAACGAAGCCCTGCACTCGTCTAATTAGTAATTGTTGCCTAAATTAGCAGGGGATCTTCTCCCTGCTTAACTACCTCACATTCTATCATGCACCCAAAAGACTCTGGCCACAGACTCTAACAATGTTGCCATTCATTCCTGAGGCCTGGGGGCTGACAAAAAAACCAATGACTTCAGCTACATCAATGGGCAATCCGCCCTGTCCGAGCGATGATAACCTACGACCCATTTGCCGAGTTACGAAGGGTATGGCGGCGGTCATCTGAGTTTCAATAAAGCCAGGCGCCACAGCATTAATAGTAATGCCTCTTTCCGCACAGGAATCCGCCAAGGTCTCAACCATGCCTATTATCGCTGATTTGGAAAAAGCGTAATTAGTCTGTCCAACATTGCCGGCAATACCGCTAATCGAAGCGACACCAATAATTTTACCGCCATCATCTAATAGGTCCGTTGCTAGCAGAGCGCCATTAATGCGCTGAACGCTACCCAGGTTAACTTGCATCAACATATTCCATTGCCGGTCGCTCATGCGAGACAGCATCTTATCTCTGGTTATACCCGCATTATGAATAATAGCGTGTAGCTTTGGACCTTGCCCCAGGCAGAAGTCTCGCAATACCTCTGCAGCACCCTCACTAGTGATATCCAATGGCAACGCCAAGCCACCGATTTTGTTCATAGCTGTGTTTAGCTCTGCTTCTGACTGAGGCACATCCACGCCAATAATCACAGCGCCATCCCTTGTTAGCACCTCAGCAATAGCACGCCCTATGCCTCTAGCGGCACCGGTCACTACAATCATCTTGCCCACCAATGGCCGTTCCCAATCCGCCTCTACAGGAGATACTGGCCTACTAGCGGTCAGTACCTGCGCATTCAAAAAAGCTGAACCTGCTGAGAGCAAAAAACGGAGGGGAGCTCTTAGAGACACTTCACCACCTTTGTCGACAAGAATTAAATTTGCTGTGGCACCATTTCGACCAATTTCTTTAGCCAGAGATTTTATAAAGCCATGCAACCCTCGCTGCAAAGTACCCTGCGCTGAATGACGGGCGGCATTAGGTTTCAAGCCAATGACTATTACCCGGCCATTAGATGCCAAAGCTTTTAAATTTTGCTGGAAAAACTCATGGAGCTGGCTACTCTCCTCGGCACTAGAAATACCGGAAGCGTCATAGATCAGATGACCCTTACCGACCATAGCACTGCCGCAGAGCTGCAGTTCCGTTTCTTTAAGGCATTCCCCAATCACATCATGTAAAGCCGACCCATGACTGACTCCCCTTAATACTTGGCCCATAAGTTTATGAGGCGCATCGGGATTTTCTCGAACTAAGGCGACAGGTTCAGGTAAACCCATAGCGGAAAAAAGTTTTTTACCCAAGCCTGAATTGGCTAATTCCAAATATTTATCTGACACTCTTAATCGTCCTATTGAAATAGTCTACCCATCATTTTACTCCCTGCCCCCCAAATAAGATTGACCTAAATGACAATATGAGTATCACTCAAGTCATTGGCTTCCCCCGCCAGATCACCTATCCTTGCTAACTCATAGAAAATAAGCCACTGGACCATCATCATGACCGAGATTCGTAGAGTAGCCATTATCGGTGGAAATAGAATTCCATTCGTACGCAGCAATACAGCCTATAGCCACGCAAGTAACATGGATATGTTGACTGCCGCCCTGCAAGGTTTGGTGCAACGCTTTGATTTAGAAGGTGAACGTTTGGGCGAGGTGGCAGCGGGCGCAGTAATGAAGCACTCGAGAGATTTTAACTTAGCTCGCGAGGCCACTCTAGATTCTGGACTCTCACTGCAAACCCCGGCATATGACATTCAACAGGCATGTGGCACAGGTTTAGAAGCCGCAATATTAGTCGCAAACAAGATTGCACTCGGCCAAATCGAATCCGGCATTGCTGGTGGTACGGACACTGCAAGTGATGCTCCGGTTGCCCTCAATGAAAAATACCGACACATGATTCTCAATCTAAATCGTGCCAAGACTTTCGGCCAGCGTTTAAAGCTTTTTACCAGTATCAGACCGAGCTTTATGATGCCTTTGCTCCCAGCTAATGCTGAACCACGCACAGGCCTATCCATGGGTCAACATTGTGAGCTAATGGTCAAACAGTGGGGTATCAGTCGTGAAGATCAGGACCAACTGACCTTTAACAGCCACCAAAATTTGATCGCAGCCTACAATCGGGGTTTCTTTGAGGACCTTATCAGACCCTTTAATGGCGTTGAGCGTGACGGCATAATGCGTGACACGCCTCTTGAAAAACTAGCGACCCTAAAGCCAGCTTATGATCGTGAAAATGGCACCTTAACCGCAGCTAACTCTACCACCCTAACTGACGGTGCAGCCGCAGTACTTCTCGCCAGTGAAGACTGGGCAAAAGAGCACAATCTTTCTGTGCAGGCTTATCTAACCCACAGTGAAGTGGCTGCCGTAGATTTCTACAGCCAAGGCGAGCAAAGTGAAGGTTTACTAATGGCGCCAGCCTATGCTGTACCTCGCTTATTAGCTAGAGCTGGACTGACGTTGCAAGACTTTGACTTCTATGAAATCCATGAAGCTTTTGCCGCTCAAGCACTCTGCACCATGAAAGCTTGGGAAGACTACGATTTTTGTAAAAATAAACTCGGCCTAGACAGCCCACTAGGGAGCATTGATCGATCAAAACTTAATGTAAATGGCTCTAGTGTCGCCACAGGGCACCCGTTTGCGGCAACTGGACCCAGAATAATAGCAACACTAGCGAAGTTATTAGAACTAAAAGGAGCTGGTCGTGGCCTTATCTCTATCTGTGCTGCCGGTGGCCAGGGCGTCACGGCCATCATCGAAAGATAACTAATGCATTTTGGAAAGCACTTAAAAAGCGTTATCGCTAGCTTTAAATTATGCGATTACAGCACACAAATTAAAGAAATATTCTGATAAGCTCCACATATTTAATGCGGCCTTCATTATCGTGCCCCAACAAGGAGTTTCACATTGCGCTATTTAACACTCATCGGTGTATTAAGCCTTCTCACCGTGTCAAATCAAACGGTTGCGTCAGCCGTTGAACAGACTAAAGGCAATTTTGTCGACAAATTTCGGCAACTGGAAGAAATATTACCTACCCCAAACAATTATAGAGCTGCCTCAGGAGAACCTGGACAAGACTACTGGCAGCAAAAGGTAGACTACAAAATAACAGCTAGCTTAGATGAAGAATCAAGGTCCCTCAGTGCCAGCCAAGAAATCACCTATCGCAACAACTCCCCCCAGACACTTAAATACTTATGGCTCCAACTTGAACAAAATCGTTTCAAGCCCGGCTCTATGGCTGAAACGAGCGGAGACTTTTCCGGTATCGGACGACGTGGTCCCAGCACTCGGAATGAAGATGAAGACAAGTCTTTCGGAATTAGTTTTGGAGAGCTAAGACGCCAACAATATTACTCAGACAACCAGCCAGGTTACCAAATAAATTCTGTGTTGGACGTTAAAAATAGGCCTTTGGACTACATCATTTCTAGCTCTCAAATGCGCATTGACCTGCCCACGCCCCTCGATACAGGTGATTCGATAACATTTAAAATGGATTACCAATTTAATATTCTCGAAGAAGATGCCGTATCTGCAAGAGCCGGATATGAGCATTTCCCGGACGATGCTAGAGAAGGCGGAAACGATATCTTTTTAATTGCGCAATGGTTCCCTAGAGTTGCCGCATACTCTGACTATGAAGCCTGGCATAACAAAGAATTTTTGGGTCGCGGGGAATTCACTCTAGAATTTGGTAACTATGACGTTAGTCTTAGAGTTCCAGATGACCATATTGTGGCTGCCACTGGCATTCTTCAAAACCCAAAAAGCGTGCTTTCTCCCGAACAGCGCAATCGTCTGAAACAGGCTGAAAAATCAGAGCGGCCGGTGTATGTAGTCACTGCCCAAGAAGCTTTGGAGAAAGAAAAAACAGCCAGCATCACCTATAAGACTTGGCGCTTCAAAGCCGACAATGTGCGTGATTTTGCTTGGTCATCTTCCCGTAAATTTATGTGGGACGCTAAGGGCTACCAACAAGGCGGATCTGACCAACCCTTGGTGATGGCAATGTCTTTCTTCCCAAAAGAAGGTGGCGATCTATGGGCCAAATATTCCACAGAAGCGGTTATTCATACTATGGAAGTTTATTCGCGATACTCTTTTGATTATCCCTACCCTGTGGCGCAGAGTGTCAATGGTCCAGTGGGGGGCATGGAATACCCAATGATCACATTCAATGGCCCTAGAACGACCTGGCAGGAGGATGGTTCAAGAACCTACACTCAAGCTGAAAAAAGGTTTTTAATCGGAGTTGTGATCCATGAGGTTGGCCATATTTACTTTCCGATGATCGTTAACTCAGATGAGCGTCAGTGGACCTGGATGGATGAAGGCCTTAATAGTTTTCTAGATGGTATTGCAGGAAGAGAATGGGACCCCCTAATGCCTTGGGGTGTTGAGCCACGAGACGTTACCGACTATATGAAGTCTAGCATTCAAGTACCCATCATGACCCAGTCAGATAGCATATTACGTCTCGGACCTAATGCCTATACCAAACCCGCTGCTGCCCTTAATATTTTGCGAGAAGTAGTCATGGGAAGAGAGTTGTTCGACTTCGCTTTCAAAGAGTATGCACAGCGTTGGAAATATAAGCGCCCTACTCCGTCAGACTTTTTTAGAACTATGGAAGAAGCCTCAGGGGTCGATCTCGACTGGTTTTGGCATGGCTGGTTTTACACTACTGATCACGTCGATATTTCGTTAGACAAGGTCTCGGAACTACGCCTAGATACTCAAAATCCAGATATAGACTTTAGCCGTCGACGAATAGAGGAGGCAGATAAGCCCTCTTCATTATTTGTTGAACGCAACAAAGCTGCTGGGACCGAATTATGGATCGATAAGAATCCTGATATTACCGATTTTTATGATCAAAATGATCGCTTCACTGTCACTAATAAAGATCGAAACGAATATCAGGAGACACTTGCGGACTTAGACAGCTGGGAGCGCGAAGCTCTTGAACGAGCCGTTGCCGAAGACAGGCATTACTACGTTTTAGAATTTTCAAATCTTGGTGGTCTGGTTATGCCAATACTATTACAGCTAACCTATGAAAATGGAGACACTGAAGATAGATACATACCGGCAGAAATATGGCGACGGGCACCTCTCAAGGTTAAAAAGCTGATTGTTACCGACAGAAAGATAACCGCCGTGGTAATTGATCCAGGTTGGGAAACCGCAGACGTGGACGTGCATAACAATCACTATCCTAGAAAAATCACACCGTCTAGAATCGAAGCATATAAAGCTAAGAAGAGTACCGAACCGGTCTACAAAGATATTATGCACGACATTAACGCTGAGCTAGAACAGCCTAAAAAGAAACTTAAGAAAAAATGATAAGACCTATTAAGTTTTTCAGTGGTGTCTTTGCAATCATGTTATTGGCCTCCAGTCTGGCGGCCTTCGGGCACCAACAAAAGTCAGCAGTGACAGTCATAGTCTACAACGAAGCGGAAAAAAATCTAGAAATCAGTCATCGGTTTTATATTCACGATGCTGAACATGCAGTATTAACTCTATTGTCAAAGGATGCTGATCTGCTCGCTAGCACTAACACGCAACAACAATTTGGCGCCTATGTAGAGAGTCAGTTTGGACTTCGCGTTGATACTCAAACTGCCCTTCAAGCCAAATATGTTGGGCATGAAATTATCGGTAAGTTTTTTTGGGTGCACCAAGAATTGGCTATGCAAAACATACCTAGGCAGCTCGAAATATTTCACGACTCCTTGCAATCACTCTGGCCCTCACAAACTAACCTAGTAAATATTGAAGGTTTCGGGCCAATCCAGTCCCTGCGTTTTAATGCCAAAACCGGCTGGCAAACGGTGTCTCTGGTTACTCAGTAATACATTAGTATAATTTTTGGTGTCGATTTAAGGCTCCATCGAATTGGCTCAAACTCAATCCCCCTCATTTTAAAAAAATATAGTAAACGCATAATTTATTTGAACCAAATGAATATTACTGGGTCTCAGTTATAAGAGGATTGTATTTCTCCCTGATCTCTCCCTCTAAGGGCCTTATAACTTTATGTTTAAGGCTCTTTTTTTTGACGTCATTAGTCATCTTATCCGCGATATACCTAATATTTACCCGCCGTTTTTTTGGCAAGATCTAATACTCATTTTTTCTTTGTAATTTCGACCATAAAGTGGGAAACTTTCACCATATTAAATCCCCCGCACTAAAGGAATAAAGATGAAACAAATTCAACTCGCCAGCCCCGGCGGACTCGGTAATTTGCAACTTGTGGAAACTGACAAGCCAAATCCAACTGCAGACCAAATACTTATCAAGGTGTCCTCCAGCAGTCTGAACTATCACGATTTACTCGTGGCTCAGGGCAGCATTCCAACCGAAGATGGCCGAGTTGTATTATCAGACTGTGCCGGTGAGGTAGTGGAAATAGGCTCAGCAGTGACAAAATGGAATGTGGGTGACATCGTAATGAGCTCTTGTTATCCCCACTGGCTAGAAGGCGCCCCAGAGTACCAATTACTCAGTTTTATTGGCGACAATGAAGATGGCTATTCTACCGAATATATGGCCATCTCCGAGAAGTCTGTCACTAGAATTCCGAATGGTTGGACTCACCCAGAAGCGGCAACCCTTCCCTGCGCAGGTCTAACAGCCTGGCGAGCACTAGTTGAGCAAGGTCGCCTTCAATCTGGCGAGACTGTTCTGGTCCAAGGCACCGGTGGAGTGTCCATTTTTGCTTTGCAACTGGCTAAGTCAATGGGCGCTAGGGTGATAGCCACCTCATCTTCTGCCGAAAAACTCGAGCGCCTAAAAGCCCTTGGTGCTGACGAAGTTATTAATTACAAAGAAGAGCCACAATGGGGTAAAGCCGTACTAGCTAAAACAGGTGGCCTTGGCGTGGACCATGTCATTGAAGTTGGCGGTGGTGGTACATTCGATGAGTCAGTTCGGGCCGCCAAACTCGGTGGCCATATTGCCTTAATCGGTGTCCTAAGTGGCCCTGCGGTTAGTCAAATTATCTTACCTCGAATATTTATGAAACAGCTCCGCATGAGTGGCATTGC
>JAPKEJ010000011.1 GCA_028822155.1 Porticoccaceae bacterium | reverse complement strand
CAAATGCAAAGCCAGACTGACGAAGGCGCATTTCAATCTAGCCGCTTCGCCTGAGTAAATATAAACCAAAAACTATACAGAATAATATTGGTCCTAAAACGGCAAGTAGCACGGGAAACCCAAAAACTATGCTTAGAGGGCCCAGCATATCTTGAATAATTTTAAAGGTGATGCCAATCAAAACGCCGACAAAGACCTTAAACCCCATAGTAGAGCCTCGCAACGGCCCAAAAACAAACGAGATGCCGACTAAAACCAATCCAAAAATGACCAATGGTTGAAGTACTTTTTGCCAGTAAGCCAATTCGTAGATAGCGGTATCAGCCTCTTGCTGCTCTAAAAACTCTATCTGATTCCTGATGGTTGAAATAGGTAATGCGGAAGGAGCCAGGACATTTACCGTCAATACCTCTGGGGATAATTCGGAGTCCCACTGTCTTGTTAGTTGTTTTTCTGTTGTTGTCCGGTCGCTCTCAAACCGTGTAATTGAAACGTTTTCTTCTACCCAAAACCCTGCCGAGGCGTTATAGGTAGCACGACTCGCAAAGCTAGCCTCTTCTAATATCTTTTGATCAGAAAACTGATAGCGGGTAACGCCGTAAAGTACCCCACCAGGAAAGACTGCATTAAAATGCATAAAATCTCTCCCCTCATGAATCCAAAGCCCGGCAGTAGAGTCTTGAGCGGTCTCACCTTTACGCAAATATTGCCGAGTACCATCGGCTCGCTGATCTAAATAGGGAGAAAAATATTCGCCAATAAGGGCGCCAACAAAGATAAACACCATCACCGGCTTCATCACAAAATAGACAATCCGCAGAAGAGATACTCCAGATGCTCGCATGACCGTGACCTCGCTATTTCCCGCCAGCAAGCCCAATCCATAAAGACAACCAATCAATGATGAAAACGGAATATATTCATAAATTGTTGACGGTAATTTAGTGGCTACATAAACAAGGACATCGGTAAACCCATAGTTGCGTTCAATAGCGCGAGTTTCATCGATAATTTCGGCGACCACATCTAATCCTACAACCACGATCAACGCCATAAAGACAGCATTAAACACGGTCACCCCGATGTGCCGAGAAAGACGCATCATGAGGACTGCCCCACCGCGTCATCTTTCACTTTACGTCTAGCAAGCGTCTTAGCTTTAAGCAGCCATAATCCTAACAGCAAAAAGACTGCGTGTACCGGCAGCAAGGTAATACTAGCTGACAATTCCCCAGATTCAATGTTGCCTCGCAGGGTATTCAGCGCCAGCAGGTAAGTAAAATAAAGTGCGATGGCTGGTAATAATTTGGTAAATCGGCCTTGCCTCGGGTCGGTTCTACTCAGGGGCACGGCTAAAATAACTACGATCAAAACCATCAATGGAATCGAAAGCCGCCATTGTAACGTCGCCTGTAATTTGGGGTCGTCAGACTTCAAGAGATCTGATGTCGCAATAGCATCTGTTTCGGGATCTTCTTCTATTTTTTTCGGGGTTTTCAGCTTTGAACCGTACTCTTCGAAATGAGTAATTTGATACTCATGACTTCCGGGGTTGCCTTCTATACGATAGCCTTTTTCCAACACTAGATAACGCTCTACCCCATCTTCAGACTGTTGTTGACGACCTCGTTCAGCTACAACAACCGCCAATCGACGATTAAACGTATCCACTGAGCCCGCACTTACCGCGAGGAATACATCTTCTAACTCTCGGTCACTACTAATGCTGCCTGCATAGGTCACCCCCTTGCCCCCTTTAAGAGAGTAGAACTTTTTCGGGTTTACCTTATCAAGTTCAGTCATCTGCTGCTGTGCAAGAAAGATAGTTTCAGTCTTGGTAGCCCCAGCTGGAGAAACAAACAGGCTCAACCAACCGACTAAAATAGCTAACCCCATGGCCACAATAAAGGTATAACCGAGTAACTGCAGCTCAGAAATTCCACAAGCTTTAAGGACACTCATCTCGTTTTCAATATGTAGTCGGCCAAAAGTTAATAAAATAGACAAGAAAAAGGCTAGAGGCAACGCAAGCTCTAAGAAACCTGGAATTTTGTATCCAATCACTGCGAAAATAACTGAAGGCTCTAAATTTCCCGCCAGCGCATTAGCCAGATACTTTACAAAACGCCCGCTAATTAGCACCATAAGCAGGACTGTGCATATAGCAAACGTTGAAGACAGTATTTCACGAGTTAAGTAACGAAAAATAATCACAATGTTAGACTTATAGCTCTTGGGTGTAGTTAAACAAACTGTTATCGTAAGCGGCAAATTAAACTAACCAAAAAAGACAACTATCTGGAGCGAACATGGAGTTTAATGCATCTGCGGCAAACCTGTTAAACATTAAAGTAGATTCTCTCATTCTACTGACAGGCTCACAACTACAAAACACAGCCAAATTACTCGACGATTCCCTAAATGGGGCCATACAGGCACTAATAAAGTCGGGGGATTTTAGCGGGAAATTAGCCACTAGCTGTATCCTCCACACCCAGGGAAAAGCCTCAAAGAGAATCATTCTAATAGGTACCGATGGGGCTGCAACAACACAAAAAATGATCAAAGTAATGGAGTCTGCTGCCTCATTATTACGCAAGACCCCTAGCCAAAAGGCACTGTGGATAGGCGACAGCTTTAATGATGACCATGAATGGCAAGCCAGCATAATGGCTAGAAGTGTCCAAACCAGCAGCTACAAATACAATGGCAGCAGCAAACCCTCCAAGCCAAACAAGTTAAAGTCTGTAACCTATTGGTGCGCTAAAAAATCTCAGACCGTCTCTGCAGCCAAAGGCCTGGTCTATGGCAACGCCGTTGGTAATGGTATGAATACAGCGAGAGGGTTAGCTGACCTTCCTGCGAACTTCTGTACGCCAAATTATCTTGCCAGCCAAGCAAAAAAGTTAAGCAAAGGCCAAGCTAAGGTTACCACCAATATTCTGAAAGAGGCTGACATGAAAGCCCTAGGAATGGGCTCTTTACTCTCAGTAAGTGCGGGATCTGTTGAGCCAGGCAATCTCATAGTGATGAGTTATCAAGGGGCTCCAAAGACGGCTAAACCTGTTGTTCTGGTCGGTAAGGCTGTGACTTTTGACACCGGCGGGATAAGCCTGAAGGGCGGTCGCGGCATGGACGAAATGAAGTTTGATATGTGTGGTGGCGCATCAGTATTTGGTGTGATTAGTGCGCTCATAGATACTCAGCTTCCGATTAATGTAGTCGGCATTGTTCCTGCGGTAGAAAATATGCCTGCTGGTAACGCGACCAAGCCTGGTGATGTGGTTACTAGCATGTCTGGCCAGACTATCGAGGTGCTTAATACCGACGCCGAGGGCCGACTTATCCTCTGTGATGCATTGACCTACGCTGCTCGTTTTAAGCCCGACACAGTCATTGATATAGCGACACTAACAGGCGCAGTCATCGGGGCGCTGGGGAAAGTCACAGCAGGTTTGCTGTCAAATGATGATGAATTGGCTGGTCAATTGCTCAGCGGCGGCACGCTTAGTGGAGACCGTGCATGGCGGCTTCCACTATGGGAAGAATACGACAAACAGTTAAAAAGCAACTTTGCTGATATGGCCAATATCGGTGGTGAAGCAGGCACCATAACTGCTGCTTGCTTCCTTGCCCGCTTCACTAGAGACTATAAATGGGCGCATTTAGACATCGCTGGAACTGCATGGCACTCAGGGCCTGCAAAAGGAGCTACAGGGCGTCCTGTGCCTATGTTAATGGAATACCTCAGAACTAAGGCTTCGAGTTAATGCCGTTATTTTACCTAGATTCTGATGGCGTGAGTGCGTGACAAAAGTAACTTTCTATAAGCTAGCCGGAGACCAAAGTCTCGCTTTAGCCCTAGTATGTCAACTAGTGCAAAAGTCACTCAAAGCCAATCAGCAAGTACTCTGCTTGGTTCCTGACAATCTAGTCGCACAGCAACTGGATGAAACGCTTTGGGCGTTTAATAGCGTGTCCTTTGTGCCGCATGCTCAGGGCGTTGATCAGGCGCCCGTCGCTATTAGTTTTGACCAAAAACCCGGAGAACATCACCAGGTTTTAATCAATTTGCAACCTCAAATTCCCACTTGGTTTAGCCGTTTTGACCGAGTTATCGAAATCATCTATCAGCAACCTGATTATGAACAAGCTAAACGCGATAATTTCAAATTTTACAAAGAACGCGGCTACCAGCTCGACTTCCATGATCTTTCTGAGCGATTTAACGCTTAAGTATCCCGTAGGCAAGGAAGGTCGAGTCCGAACCATAACGTTGGGTAAATATACAATTAGCCGTCAGCTAATTTTAATACGTCTCTTTTAACCTTCAAAGCTAGCGACAAAATCCGGCAAGCCCTATAATCAACGCTAACTTGAATAACCTTTACTTCGCATACCATTGGGACAGAAAATTCAATAATGGACAAAATATTTAATCCTCAAGACGTCGAAACCAAATGGTATGAAACCTGGGAAAGTCGAGGTTATTTCGCACCCTCCGGTAATGGTGAGCCATACAGCATTGTAATTCCTCCGCCAAATGTGACTGGCAGTCTTCACATAGGCCACGCATTGCAGCACAGCATTATGGATGCTTTGACACGATACAATCGCATGAAAGGTAAAAATGCACTCTGGCAAGTGGGTACAGACCATGCGGGTATCGCGACCCAGATGGTGGTAGAGAGAAAGTTAGCCAATGAGAACCTTCCCGGGCGTGAAGAGCTGGGGCGAGAAAAATTCATCGACAAAATTTGGGAATGGAAGCAGGAGTCCGGTGACACCATCACCAAACAGATGCGTCGACTAGGAAATTCAGTAGACTGGGAAACCGAACGCTTCACTATGGACGATGGATTTTATAAGGCCGTCCAAGAAGCCTTTATACGCTTGCATGATGACGGTCTAATTTATCGCGGTAAGCGTTTAGTTAATTGGGACCCCAAGCTACATACTGCCATCTCCGATCTTGAAGTCGAGAATCGTGAAGTTAAAGGTAAAATGTGGAACCTGCGCTACCCCTTAGCCGATGGAGTGAAAACCCTCGATGGCAAGGACTACATCGTGGTGGCCACAACACGACCAGAAACTTTACTTGGCGACACAGGTATTGCGGTAAATCCTGAAGATCCGAGATACAGAAACCTCATTGGTAAACATGTGACTCTTCCTCTGGTAGGACGACGCTTGCCAATTCTCGCCGACGACCACGCTGACAGGGATAAAGGGACTGGTTGTGTGAAGATCACTCCAGCCCATGACTTTAATGACTATGAGGTTGCCCAGCGCCATAAACTGCCCATGGTCAATATCCTGACCATGAATGCGGATATCCGCCAATCGGCTGAATGTGTCAACAGCGATGGAAGCGACAATGACAAAATGGATGCCACATTGCCCGAGAAGTATCGCGGGATGGAGCGCTTTGCTGCGCGCCGCGAAGTGGTAGCCGACATGGATGCTCTAGGGTTTCTTGAAAATATTGAAGAAAATGATATGACTATCCCCTATGGAGACCGCGGTGGAGTTGTGATCGAACCAATGCTAACCAATCAGTGGTATGTAGATGCCAAGAAACTGGCCGGCCCAGCTATTGAAGCGGTTGAAGACGGCCGTATAAAATTTGTCCCACAGCAGTACGAAAACATGTACTTCTCGTGGATGCGTAATATCCAGGACTGGTGTATCTCGCGCCAACTATGGTGGGGCCATCGCATCCCTGCTTGGTATGACGAAGCGGGTAAAGCCTATGTTGGTCTCAGCGAGGAAGATGTGCGGGAAAAACATAATCTTGGCGATATCGTCCTGACCCAAGATGAAGATGTCTTAGATACCTGGTTTAGCTCAGCACTATGGACCTTCGGCACACAAGGCTGGCCGGATCAAACCGATCGCCTGAAGACGTTTCACCCCACCGATGTGCTGGTCACTGGTTTCGATATTATTTTCTTCTGGGTTGCTCGTATGGTCATGATGTCCATGCATTTGATCAAAGATGAAAATGGTGTTTCTGAGGTTCCATTTAAAACAGTCTATGTCACCGGGCTTATTCGCGATGAGCAGGGCCAGAAAATGTCTAAATCCAAAGGCAATGTTTTGGACCCCTTGGATATGATTGACGGTATCAATATAGAAACCCTACTGGCAAAACGCACCGGAAATATGATGCAACCTCAGCAGGCTGCGAAGATCGCTGGCAGAACCAGAAAACAGTTCCCCGACGGTATAGAACCTCATGGAGCAGACGCTCTGAGGTTCACTCTGTGCGCTCTAGCTTCAACCGGTCGTGATATTAACTGGGACATGAAGCGCCTCGAAGGATACCGGAACTTTTGTAACAAGATATGGAATGCTTCGCGTTACGTGCTGATGAATGCTGAAAATCAGAACTGCGGAGCAGACAATTCTGATGATTACAACATGACTCTTGCCGACCGCTGGATTATCTCACGCCTGCAACAGGCCGAGACAGAAGTAACTGCCGCCATCGACAGCTATAGGTTTGATTTAGCCGCACAGGCGCTTTATGACTTTGTGTGGAACGAATATTGCGATTGGTACCTAGAGCTATCCAAACCGGTACTCTGGGATGAAGATGGCGATCCAGCTATCCAGAAGGGCACCAGACGCACTTTAGTGCGAGTATTAGAGTCTATTCTGAGACTAGCCCACCCTATGCTACCGTTTATTAGCGAAGAGATTTGGCAAAATATTGCCCCTCTTGCAGGTATTGCGCTCGATCCAAAGGGCGATACTATTATGTTACAGCCCTTCCCTGTCGCCGATCAATCTATGGTTGATGTGGATGCTGATGCTGATATTGAATGGGTTAAAAAGGTGATTGTTGCTGTGCGTAATGTGCGTGGAGAAATGAATATTTCACCCGCCAAAGCTCTGCCTATCTATCTTGCTCGTGGTAACGCTACCGATAAACGTCGGCTTGATGAAAACCGTCAGTTTGTCAGTAAGTTGGCCAGCCTAGAATCGATTACTTGGCTAGAAGATCCAGCCGAAGCTCCACTGTGCGCAACTGCTCTGGCGGGACACCTGGAAATTCTAGTACCCATGGCTGGCGTAATTGATGTGACAGTCGAATTGTCTCGCTTAGATCGTGAGATTGATAAGATTAGCATTGAAGTATCCAAGCTCTCCGGCAAGCTCAGTAACGCCAAATTTATCGACAAGGCGCCCCCTGAAGTAGTCGAAAAAGAACGCCAGAAGTTAGAGGATCTTGAAAGCTCACTCTCTAAATTGCTAGAGAAACATGGCGCTATAGCAGGCATGGCATAACCTTTTATGGCACAAAATCTTAATCCTCAGCAGCAGGCTGCGTTGAAATATATCGACGGCCCTTTACTAGTGTTAGCCGGTGCCGGTAGTGGTAAAACAAGCGTTATTACACAAAAAATTGCCTACTTAGTCGAGCACTGTGATATCCCAGCAAGAAATATCGCAGCGGTAACCTTTACCAATAAAGCTGCCAGAGAAATGAAAGCGAGAGTGAACAGTTTACTCTCTGCTAAAGAGTCTAAAGGACTCACTGTATCCACCTTTCACAATCTCGGACTTACGATTATCCGATCAGAAATAAAAGTCCTAGGTTTTAAGCCAGGATTTTCCATTTTAGATCAGGAAGACTGTCGCAATCTGTTAAAGGAATTATTGGTACGACACTCTGAACTCGATGATAAATTGATCGATTCGGTTCAAAGCACTATTTCAAACTGGAAAAACGCACTTTTAGAGCCGGGCAACGCAACCAGTGTTGCTAACAGTACTGGAGAGCAGAGCATTGCCATGCTTTACGAACGTTATCAGCGTGCATTAAAAGCCTATAACGCAGTGGACTTTGATGATCTTATTATGACGCCCGTCATGCTATTCAGGCAGCATCCAGAGGTTCTGGCTAAATGGCAACGTCGTATTCGTTATCTCTTGGTTGACGAATATCAAGACACCAATTTAGCGCAATACGAGTTGGTCAAGACCCTAGTCAACGAAAAACAAGCGCTAACCGTTGTTGGGGACGATGATCAGTCGATCTATGCTTGGCGTGGAGCGCGTCCAGAAAACCTTATGCAGCTGCAAGAAGACTTTCCTGGACTAGAGATTGTTAAATTAGAACAAAATTACCGCTCCACAGGTCGAATTCTAGGCGCGGCTAATAAATTGATAGACAATAACCCACATCTTATTACCAAAGCTCTGTGGAGCGAGCTAGGACCGGGTGATCCACTTCGCTTTATTACCAGCGAAAATGAAGATACTGAATGCGAGCGAGTTGTTAATGAAATTATCGACATGCGACTTAAGCGACGCTGTAAATATAGTGACTTTGCCGTCTTATACCGAGGTAATTATCAGGCTAAACTGGTTGAAATTAAGCTACAAACCCAGAACATTCCCTATGAAATAACGGGGGGCCAGTCCTTTTATGCTAAAACTGAAATTAAGGATGTAATGGGATACCTAAGATTGCTGGTCAATCCTGACGATGACAACGCTCTACTAAGAATTATAAACACACCCAGGCGTCAAATAGGGCCGACTACATTAGAGAGACTCGGTGATTATGCGCATCAACGAGGACTTTCCATGTATGCCGCTATTGATGAAGTCGCACTAAGCGCATCAATGCCCGCCAACAATTTAGCCCGCCTCAAAGCTTTTAAGGCTTGGATAACAAGTGTTCAAAAAAATATATACAGTGGCAATCCAATCACTGCAATTAACGAAATGTTAAACGATGCCGACTACTTAGGTTGGCTCCACCAAAATGCCAGCAGTGATCCGGTTGCTCAAAAGCGCTGGGATAATGTTAATTTTCTGTTATCCCAACTCACCCAGGTATTAAAAGCCGACCAACAAGATGGACCTGAAAAGGATGGGGACTCTGCAATAGAGAATGCCATCGCAAAGTTAATTCTTCGAGATATTCTGGATAGAGAGCAGGAAGAATCTGCCGATGACAAGGTGCAGTTACTTACCCTCCATGCGGCCAAAGGTTTAGAGTTCTTACATGTATTTATGATTGGCATGGAAGAAGGCATTCTACCCCATAAAAACAGCGTTGAAGGTGGGCAGATTGAAGAAGAACGCCGTCTTGCCTACGTAGGTATTACCCGAGCACAACGAACCCTTACAATGACTAGCGCACGCCAACGTACCCAGTATGGCGAAACATCATCGACCACGCCAAGTCGCTTTGTAGATGAACTTCCTGAGGATGACTTAATTAGAATCGGTGCTGGTATAGAGGCTAGTGAGGAAGACAATCAAGCAGCAGGAGAACAATCCCTAGCGGCCCTCAAATCACTGTTTGCGTGATGTATTAGTAAAAATATTATGACTTTAGAGACCGTGATACGACCCTAAAATCCCGCATTAACTCGTGACCGCAACTCTTTCCCCGGCTTAAAATACGGCACGTATTTTCCGTGGAGATCAACTGAATCACCGGTTTTTGGATTACGGCCCACCCTGGGTGCGCGGTAGTGCAATGAAAAACTACCAAATCCTCGAATTTCAACACGCTGGTTGTTTGATAATGTGACAGCCATACGTTCAAGGATCATTCGCACGGCGGCTTCAACATCCTTTGGCGGAAGTTGATCTTGATTAGACGATATTTTTTCAATCAATTCGGATTTGGTCATTCTTAAAGTTATTCTATGTTAAGGGCTGAATTATTAGTCTTTGATTTTATTGAAGTTTTAGAATTATTCAAGTAAAAAATAGAATTTTGCTAAAAAAAAGGGTGGCAGAGCCACCCTTTTAATCAAAACAGCTAATTACTTATCCATCTGCGCCTTAATAAGATCGCCAATAGTGGCCGGCGAAGCAGCTACTTTTTCTACTGTAGTGCTTCGATGCGCTTTAACTGCAGCCTTCTCTTCAGATACGTCTTTTGCCTTAATCGACAGATTGATAACCCTGTTCTTGCGGTCAACATTGATAATCTTAGCTTCGACTTCTGCTCCGACTGCTAGTTCGTGTCGTGCATCATCTATCTTCTCTCGAGACAATTCAGAGCTCTTCAGAGTCGCTTCAATATTCTCAGCTAGAATGATCACAGCGCCTTTAGCATCGACTTCTTTGACTGTACCAGTAACAATCGCACCCTTGTCATTTTGGTCCACATAATTATTGAATGGATCATCTGACATTTGTTTAATACCAAGAGAAATGCGCTCACGCTCTGCATCGATACTCAACACAACCGTTTCAACGTCATCGCCCTTCTTATAGTTACGAACGGCTTCTTCACCAGTTTCGTTCCAAGAAATATCAGAAAGATGCACTAAACCGTCAATGCCTCCATCTAAGCCAATAAAAATACCAAAGTCTGTAATTGATTTGATGCTACCTGAGATCTTGTCACCTTTGGTCATTGTTGTAGCGAAGTCATCCCAAGGGTTAGTAAAGCACTGCTTAATACCCAGAGATATACGTCTACGTTCTTCATCAATATCGAGAACCATAACTTCAACTTCTTGTCCAAGATCGACAATCTTAGATGGGTGAACATTTTTGTTAGTCCAATCCATTTCAGAAACGTGAACCAATCCTTCAACACCATCTTCAAGCTCAGCAAAACAACCATAATCAGTAAGATTAGTGATCTTCGCTTTGACGCGAGCGCCTTCAGGATAACGACCTTTAATGTCTCCCCAAGGATCTTCGCCCATCTGCTTCATGCCAAGAGATACACGATTACGCTCACGATCAAACTTGAGAACTTTAACGTCAATCTCATCGCCAACATTGATCATCTCAGAAGGATGTTTAATACGCTTCCATGACATATCGGTAATGTGGAGTAGGCCATCAATGCCTCCTAAATCAACAAAGGCGCCATAATCGGTAAGGTTTTTAATCACACCCTTCAACGACGACCCTTCCTCTAGATTGGCCAACAGCTCATCACGCTCTGCTGAGTTAGCGCTTTCCATAACAGCACGTCGGCTTACAACAACGTTGTTACGCTTAGCGTCCAACTTAATAACCTTGAATTCTAAATCAATATTTTCAAGATGTGTGATTTCACGCAGTGGACGTACATCTACCAATGAACCCGGTAGGAAGGCTCTTAAGCCACGAACATCGACAGTGAAACCACCTTTAACTTTACCACTGATGACACCGATCACAACTTCATCGGCTTTATGTGCCGCTTCAAGATCGATCCAGGATTCAGCTCTACGTGCTTTTTCACGAGAAAGTTTAGTCGCGCCGAAACCATCTTCAACAGCTTCTAGAGCAACCTGTACTTCATCGCCAATAGCGACTTCAAGTTTACCTTGCTCATCATAAAATTGGTCTAGCGGAATCACACCCTCGGACTTCAATCCAGCGTGAACTGTTACCCAGTCTTTATCGATATCGATAACAACGCCAGTAATAATGGCACCGGGATTCATTTCAACGGTTTTAAGGCTTTCTTCAAATAGGTCTTGGAAACTTTCGGTCATTGGATATACCCAAATAATGACAGAGTGACAGCTGCTTAAAGCGGCGCTGTACTCTTTTTTCCGCAATGCCAGTACTGCGGGTCAATTAAAATTAAGGCTTTCGGCAGTAACTGCTGGCGACTGCTAAATTGCCCGTTATTATTAGAAACGCTTAAAATCTAAAATAGTTTCCAATACTTCTTCAATAGACAGATTGGAAGTATCTAGCTCAATGGCGTCCTCTGCGGGAACCAATGGCGATACATCCCTACTCATGTCTCTCTCATCCCTTGCTCGAACCTGTTCTGCAAGGGCGCGCAGACTAACATCTTCACCCTTCTCAAGCAACTCTTTGTAGCGTCTTCTGGCGCGTTCATCAATGCTCGCCGTTAAATAAATTTTAAGATCTGCAGCTGGAAATATAACTGTTCCCATATCACGACCATCAGCTACCAAGCCCTCGCCTGTAGCAAACAACCTTTGGCGTTTGAGTAAGGCACTTCTAACGTCGCTATGGCCTGCAATTTTGGATGCCAGTTCGCCTGTGTTTTCGGTACGCATTTCTAGAGTAACGTCCTCTCCCTCAAGCAAGGCTATTAGTCCTCCTTCGTCGTCTGTCTCAAAGCGAATATCCATATGCTCGGCCAAACTCTTTAGGCCTTTCTGATTATTACTAACAACCTGATGTCTAGAGGCTGCGATACTTAGAAGGCGATACAGCGCACCGCTATCAAGATAGCTAAAACCTAATGTTTTAGCCAGCAGTCGGCTGACGGATCCTTTTCCTGATCCACTTGGCCCATCGATCGTAATAATTTTAGTCATTCAATAATCTCAACACTGATACTTAGTCCCACGCTTTCGGCGGCCGCTATAAAATTAGGGAAGGAAGTTGCTACATTGTTACAACCTTCAATAATAATATCCCCAGTAGCCCTTAAGCCGGCAACAGCGAATGCCATTGCAATTCTGTGGTCATGATGACTAACAATACGACCTGAACCCAATTTTCCACCGACAATCCTAATGCCATCTTCAGTGGCTTGCGCGTCAATACCAAGAGTATTTAAGCCGTCGGCCATACTTTGAATCCGGTCACTTTCTTTTACCCTCAATTCTTCGGCGCCGGTTAGCATGGTAATACCCTCAGCACAGGCGGCTGCAATGAACAATATAGGGAACTCATCGATTGCCAATGGAACCTGATCTTCCGGAATGGTGATGCCTTTCAATTCAGCATATTCAACACGAATGTCGGCAACGGGTTCACCACCGATATCCCTTTCATGGGATAAGGTGATCTTGGCGCCCATCTGCCGCAAGATATTAATCACTCCTATGCGTGTTGGATTGATACCAACATGTAGTAGAGTAATGTCTGAATTTGGCGTAATAGCTGCGGCAACCATAAAGAAGGCCGCAGAAGATATATCCGCAGGCACATCAATGCGTGCCGCACTCAACTCACCGCCACCCTTTAATTTAGCCACACTATCCGCAACATCAACCCGATAGCCAAAGCCATTAAGCATTCTCTCAGTATGATCTCGTGTCGGTGCAGGCTCACTCACAGAGGTCTCACCATCAACATAAAGACCCGCCAACAGGACGCAAGATTTTACCTGAGCGCTTGCAATGGGCATATCATAATGGATCGGTAGTAACGTCTGTCCGCCCTTAATCTTTAGTGGAGGAGTACCGCCTTCGGCAGTTTCAATTTTTGCTCCCATCAACGCCAGAGGATTTGCAACGCGGCCCATAGGGCGTCCAGATAACGAAAGATCTCCAGTCAACTCAGAGTCGAATGATTGTCCCGCCAATAGCCCGCTAAGCAATCTAATTGAGGTGCCCGAATTCCCCATATACAACGCTTTGGTGGGCGCCTTAAGACCATGCAGACCAACACCATGGATGACCACTCGGCCCTCATCTGGACCCTCAATAGTCACTCCCATATCTCTGAATGCCTGGAGCGTCGCCAGGCTGTCTTCCCCCTCTAGAAACCCCGTTACCTCAGTCATTCCAGTTGCCAATGACCCAAGCATAATTGACCGGTGGGACATTGACTTATCCCCGGGAACTCTCACTATACCTCTAGCGTGGCCACCCGGTGAAATTTGGTAATTGATAATTTTTTCAGTCATTGATCCCTGCAGTGATTTATTCTCAAGTAATTTCCCAAAATGAATTCGCGCATCACGAGCGCGAGTAAACACGTCCATCAAATATTGCTCATCACCACTATCGATAGCGTTACGTAAGTCTTGAAAGTTCTCCATAACATGGTCAAGAGTGCTGAGTATAGATGTTCGATTAGCCAACGCAATATCTCTCCACATCACGGGATCACTTGCTGCTATGCGGGTAAAGTCACGAAAACCTCCAGCGGCATAACGGAAAATCTCTCGTTTATCCTCCATTGAAGCCAACGTATCGACTAAAGAATAAGCTAAAAAGTGCGGAAGATGGCTGGTTGCTGCAAGAATTTCATCATGCTCCTCCGCAGCCATAGATGACACAACAGCACCAACACCTATCCAAAGGTTGGAAACGGCGTCGAAATGTAAAGGTTTGGTAGTCTCAGTTGGGGTTAAAATAACCCTGTGATCTTTAAAAAGGCTGCTGTCTGCCGCAGTGACTCCACTTTTTTCTGATCCCGCAATAGGATGGCCTGGTACAAACTGACTCGGCAATTTCCCATAAATTTGAGCTGCCGCGTCAACGACACTGCCTTTAACGCTTGCAACGTCAGTAATTGTCACCTGGCTATTGAGTAACTCATGACAGTCCTTCAGCACAGCGGGCACGGTAAGCGTCGGGACACCGATAACCACTATATCTCCAGGACCTAAATCACTCGATATTGCTTTGAGACTTTCACAGGCTTGATCAATAATTCCTCGCTCTAAAGCCAACTCTAGAGTAGAGCTTCGTCTTGAAATTCCGACGACTGTTTCTGCCAGACCTAATTGTTTTGCAGCTGCAGCGAGACTGGAACCGATCAAGCCTAGACCTATGATCACCAGTCGATTAATAGCTGGCTTCGAATTTACCGTCTTATTTAACATGCAAGTGCCCAACTATGAGTCATTTTCGCTACCTTCAGTGTAGCTTGATTCGGCTATAGAACAGCTCTTGGATAGGACCCGAGCACCCGAAGATCGACGACATCAGTAGCCAATTCAGTCAGTACTTTCGCAACTGCAGCGTCTTCAGTATGCCCAACAAAATCAATAAAGAAGATATAGGACCATTTACTACTGCGCGATGGCCGAGATTCAAGACGTGTCATATCGACATTATTGCGCCGGAATGGCTCAATAAGATTGTGCAGGGCACCAGGCTGATTCTTGACCGACACAACGATAGACGTTCTATCGTCACCACTTGGAGGCACTGACTCTCCACCAATTATAAGAAAACGCGTTGAGTTGTCAGGTCGGTCTTCAATTTTTTCCCAAATCTTTTCTAATTTAAAAAGCTCACAAGACATATCACCTGCAATGGCCGCCGAATTCCACTCACCTTGCACGCGTTTTGCCGCTTCAGCATTACTGCTTACCGCTATCCGCTCGATATTTGGGTAGTTAGAATTTAGCCACTGCCGACATTGTGCCAGCGACTGAGCATGGGAATAGACTCGTGTAATATTTTCTGACTTCGTATTTCCACCAATCATAAAATGCTGATGAATGCGTAACTCCACTTCGCCACAGATTTTGATGGAAGAATCCATAAAGCTATCAAGGGTATGACTAATAACACCTTCTGTAGAGTTCTCTACGGGTACCACACCATAATTACAGGCGCCTGCAAGAACCTCTCTAAATACCTCATCGATCGCCGCTTTAGGAACACTAATTGCCCCATCACCAAAATGCTTAAGCGCTGCCTCTTGAGTAAATGTCCCCTCAGGGCCCAAAAAGGCCACTCTAATCGGCTTCTCCAGAGCAAGGCAGGCTGACATGATCTGACGAAACAACCTTGCCATATCTTCGTTGTTGAGAGGCCCACTATTGGCCTCCATAATATGCCGAAGAACCTGGGCCTCGCGCTCAGGCTTATAATAGACAGTGTCACCTTGAATTTTTTTAATCTGAGCAACCTGTTTCGCACAATCCGCACGTAGGCTTATTTTCTCCATGATCTCGAGGTCTAAGGCGTCAATTTTATCCCTAAGCGACAGCAATTCATTTTCTTCAGACATATTTCACCTTTCAAATCTTTTCAGTCTAGTCAGCAGTAGAATTTTCAACCTCTGCATCATCAGCTTCTGATTCAATAAAATCATCTTCTTCAGGCTCTGCGATTCTTGCCAAACTCACTAGACTCTCATTTTCTTTGAGCCTGATTATACGAACACCCTGGGTGTTACGTCCAACCACAGAAACCTCATCACCGCGCGTTCTAACCATAGTTCCCTGATCAGAAATCAACATAATTTCGTCCCCAGAAAATAATTGGGTTGCACCTACTAGCGGCCCATTTCGCTCACTTGCCTGTATAGCAATCATGCCTTTACCGCCACGCCCTTTGGTAGGAAATTCATCAACTTTAGTGCGCTTGCCATAACCGTTATCACACACTGTCAACAGGAAGCCATCTAACTGCGGGATCACCATAGAGATAACCCGATGATCTGCTGGTAACCTCATGCCCCTAACACCCTTAGATACACGGCCCATAGCACGAACATCAGTCTCGGCAAACCGCACCGCTTTGCCTTCACTGCTAAATAACATGATATCTTGACTGCCATCAATAATGGCGGTGCCGACCAAGTGATCACCTTCAACTAAGTCAACCGCACGCAAGCCAACACTGCGCGGTCGCGAGTATTGATCAAGGGAGGTCTTCTTCACTGTTCCGTTGGCAGTCGCCATAATCACGAATTTATCTTCGCTATACTCATCCACTGGTAATATGGAACTGATGCGCTCGCCCTCGCCCAGGGGTAAAAGATTAACCACGGGACGACCCCGAGAATTACGCCCTGCCACCGGAATTTGATAAACTTTTAGCCAGTACACCTTACCCAAATTCGTAAAACAAAGGATCGTAGTATGAGTGCTTGCCACCAATAAATGCTCAACAAAATCTTCATCTTTAACTGCGGTAGCTGATTTACCCATGCCGCCACGGCGCTGGGCTTGATAATCACTTAAGGGTTGAGTTTTAGCATAACCACCGTGGGAAATTGTTACCACCCGATCTTCTTCAGTAATCAAGTCCTCGACTGTCAAATCATGCTGAGATTCAATAATCTCTGTTCTACGCTCATCACCAAACTCTTCGACCACTGCTTCCAACTCTTCACGAATGACAGTCATTAGTCTTGTAATATCACCAAGAATATCCTGGTAATCAGCTATCTCCTCAAGCTTGACAGCGAATTCCTCGATAATCTTGTCGTGCTCCATACCGGTCAGTCGGTGTAGCCGAAGCTCTAAAATGTCTTTGGCTTGCTCAGGAGATAGGAAGTACTTCCCATCACGCAAGCCAAAATGCTCTTCCAACCAATCAGGGCGCGCTGCTTCTGGCCCAGCCCGATCTAGCATCTGTAGTACAGAGCCCGGATTCCAGCCTCTCGCGATCATTGCCTCTCGAGCATCTGCGGGAGTAGAAGATTCCTTAATCAGGACAATAATTTCGTCTATATTGGCCAACGCTATAGCAAAACCTTCTAGGGTATGGGCCCGCTCACGCGCCTTGCGCAACAAGAAGATAGTCCTACGGGTCACCACCTCACGGCGATGCCGAACAAAAGCTTCTAACATTTCCTTGAGATTTAGAATTCTAGGCTGGCCATCAACCAAGGCTACAACGTTAATACCAAAGACGTTCTGCAGCTGTGTCTGAGCATAAAGATTGTTCAGTACCACTTCGCCCATTTCACCACGCTTTAGCTCGATAACCACGCGCAGACCATCTTTATCCGATTCATCTCGAAGCTCAGAGATCCCTTCTAATTTTTTCTCTTTGACCAACTCAGCAATTCGCTCGATCAATCGCGCTTTATTCAACTGATAGGGTATTTCAGTAACAATAATCGTCTCTCGGCGAGTTTTCTCATCTATCTCTATGGCGGCTCGAGCGCGCATATAAATACGCCCACGGCCCGTACGATAAGCTTGAATAATACCGGCCTTGCCATTAATGATCGCGCCCGTAGGAAAATCAGGCCCAGGGATATATTCCATGAGCTCATCAATCGTAATCTCGCTATTATCAATTAAAGCCAAACACCCTTTGACCACCTCAGTTAAATTATGAGGTGGAATATTAGTCGCCATCCCTACCGCAATACCTGAGGAGCCATTAACCAACAAATTAGGCACTCGAGTCGGCATAACCACGGGTATTTGTTCGGTCTCATCATAATTCGGGGCAAAATCAACAGTGTCTTTTTCCAAGTCCTCCAGCAAAGCATGGGCGATCTTAGTCATACGAATTTCGGTGTATCTCATGGCTGCAGCTGAGTCACCATCGACTGAGCCGAAGTTGCCTTGGCCATCAACCAGCATGTAGCGAAGAGAGAATGGTTGCGCCATACGAACAATAGTCTCGTATACAGCAGAATCGCCGTGAGGGTGATACTTACCAATCACATCACCCACAACACGAGCAGATTTTTTGTAAGCTTTATTCCAGTCGTTATTCAATTCACTCATGGCAAATAATGCTCGCCTATGAACCGGCTTAAGGCCATCGCGCACATCTGGCAAAGCTCGACCGACGATAACACTCATCGCATAATCCAAATAGGACTGTTTGAGCTCATCCTCAATGTTAACTGGAACAATTTCTTTGGCTAAATCACCCATAATTTATAATTACTTCCGCATTATTGAAGTCAACTTGGAGACAAAATACACCCGGCCCCACCACTCAAAAAAAAACTAGCTGTAACACCCAGAAAACAGCGTTTAAAGCACCCGAATTTTAACATAGTTAGCATCCAGAATGTCGCTTTTATTGCCGCCAGCGCTCTTCCTAGGGATAAAAAATCGGTATACTCCAGTAGAAATACTAGGAGTATCTATGACACCAATAAAAATAGACCTATTAATCAATTGTCAATGGATAATCCCTATCGTTCCAGAGAATAAAATATTGCATAACTGCGCGCTAGCTGTGGACAAAGATCGGGTGCTGGGCATTTTCCCACAGGTAGACGCTAACAAACGCTTTTCGGCCCGCACAGTAAAACACCTTGACCAACATATTCTTATGCCCGGCTTAGTCAACAGCCACGGTCATGCCGCAATGAGCTTGTTACGGGGCTATGCAGATGATTTGGCTTTAGAATCCTGGCTACAGGACCAAATATGGCCCGCAGAAAAGCTTTTTGTTTCCGAAGAATTCGTCCACGACGGTACTCGACTGTCTATCGCAGAGATGATCAAAACAGGCACAACTTGCTTTGCTGATATGTATTTCTTTCAAGACAGTATTGCCGAAGAAGTGCGTAATGCTGGAATACGTAGCCAAATCGGGTTCACTGTTCTGGACTTTCCAACAGCTTTTGGGAAAGACGCAGACGACTATATCCATAAAGGCTTGGCTTTTCGAGACCGCTGGAACGACCACCCCCTGATCAAGGTTGCTTGCGCACCACACGCTCCCTACTCCGTGTCAGATGATGCGCTTAAAAAGATATCCATCTATGCCAATGAGCTGGACATGCCGATACACATGCATTGCCATGAAACGGCCAATGAAGTTCTCGAATCTATCGATATATATGGGGTGAGGCCGCTACAACGACTTAATGATCTAGGTATATTGCTGCCCCAAACTCAGCTAGTCCATATGACACAGATTACCGATAATGATATCGGCCTGCTGCAGGATCATCAATGTCATGTCATACACTGTCCAGAATCAAATCTAAAGCTTGCCAGCGGCTTTTGCCCTATATCAAAACTCATCGATCATGGTATCAATGCTGCCATAGGCACCGACAGCGCAGCCAGCAACAACGATCTTGATCTATTCAGTGAGCTAAAAACAGCTTCGCTGCTGGCCAAAGGGGTATCCGGGGACGCTAGTAGCCTCAACGCGCACGCTGCACTTAGAATGGCCACTATCAATGGCGCAAAGGCTCTGGGCTGGGATGAGGACATAGGAAGCTTAGAGAAAGGTAAATACGCCGACATGATTGCCATAAAAATAGACTCTGTAGGGCAGCAACCGCTGTATAATGCAGCCTCTCTGCTAGTTTATACCAACTCTGGGCCTCAGGTATCCCATAGCTGGGTGGCAGGAAAACTTCTGATGGAGGATCGGGAGCTGCGTACTATTAATGAGAAAAACCTGATCCGAACGACGAAAGTATGGCGTAATAAAATTCAAGCTGGCGCGTGATCTGTGCGACCAAAATGTCATTAGCTGAAATTTTTAATAAGGTAGAATCTATAATGAATGTCGATCCACATGAAATTCATAAATTTGAACAGCTAGCCAGCCGCTGGTGGGATCGCAACAGTGAATTCAAGCCACTGCACGACATAAACCCTCTGAGGGCTAACTGGATTGATAACCTAGCACCTGTCGCAGAGAAAGACTTGCTTGATGTTGGCTGCGGTGGGGGCATTCTTTGCGAAGCTATGGCGCAACGAGGAGCTATGGTAACCGGCATCGATATGGGGGAAGCACCCCTTGCCGTCGGCAATCTGCACAAACTTGAATCGGGTGTAGAAGTAAACTACGTCAAGTCCACCGCCGAAGACTACGCGGAAGAGCATGCTGAGGCCTTTGATACTGTGACATGCCTAGAAATGCTTGAGCACGTCCCTGACCCCTCTTCAGTAGTAAAAGCCTGCGCTAAAATGACCAAGCCTGGAGGTACCGTTTTTTTCTCCACGATTAACCGCAACCCAAAGTCTTACCTGTTGGCGGTCATCGGCGTGGAATATATTTTACGCATGCTACCCAAAGGTACTCACGAGTATGCTAAATTTATTCGTCCTTCCGAGCTAGGCGAGTGGATACGAGATGCTGGCTTGGAAATCACGGATATGACAGGCTTAGTTTACAACCCAATAACTAAAAAATATCGATTAATCAAACGTGACGTCGATGTGAATTATATGATTTGCGCACGTAAAATCGCCTAATCAGAGGATTATTCCCTGTGGAATTTAAAGCGCTCCTATTTGACTTAGACGGCACTCTGCTGGATACCGCGCCAGACTTCATTAGTGCGCTGAACACTCAACTCAAGCTACATGACCGGCCGCCAATGCCCGCCACAGCTATCCGGAGCTGCGTCACCCACGGCTCTCTCGGAATTATTCAAGCGGGCTTTGGGATCACTCCCGACGACCTAGCATTTGACGCTATCCGGAAAGAATATTTAGATCTCTACTTAAATAATATAGCCGACAAGACCTGTTTGTTTGATGGTTTACAAGCCGTATTAGATACTTGTTTAATACGGCAAATCCCCTGGGGAATTGTTACTAATAAACCCTGGAAATTTACCCAACCTGTACTTGAGAAATTAGGCTTAATCAAAATCGCCGCAACGATCATCTGCCCTGACCATGTCAAACAACCCAAGCCCGATCCTGAGGCAATGTTTGCTGCCTGTAAGGAATTGTCCATATTACCAAGTGACTGCCTCTACGTTGGCGATCACCGGCGGGATATTGAGGCCGGCCGAGCAGCAGGCATGCGAACTGTTGCCGCTGGCTGGGGATATATCGATGCTGGAGAACATGTCGAAGATTGGGGTGCCGACCATATAGTTGAGCATTCCTCCGACCTTTATAATCTGATATTTAACCACCAATAGACAAGGGGATTAACCTTTGCTTTCTACTCAAGACATCACGCACTATCAACCGCTACCCAACCATCTTGATCAACGGACAATTTTGATTACAGGAGCCGGTGACGGGATCGGAAAAGCCGTGGCTATAGCTGCCGCAAAAGCAGGCGCAACGGTTATTTTGGCGGGCCGCACAGTTGCAAAACTAGAGCAAGTTTATAATTTAATTGTTGAAGCCGGAAAGCCCGAGCCCAGCATTTACCCTATCGACTTGAACGGCGCAACAAGCCAAGACTACGACGCACTGGGAACATCAATCGATGAACAATTTGGCCGCTTGGACGGACTACTTCACAACGCTGCAATTTTGGGCGTTCGCTCTCCGCTGACGAACTATTCCAGTGAACTCTGGAGCAAAGTACTCCAAGTTAACCTCACGTCCCAATTCCAAATGACACAGAGCTTAATGCCAGTTTTAGAAAAGTCCAAAGACGCTTCGGTTATTTTCACTACATCAGGAGTCGGCAGGACTGGTAAGGCATTCTGGGGGGCTTACGCCGTCTCTAAATTTGCTATCGAGGGAATGGTTCAGACCTGGGCTTCAGAGGTTGACGATTTGGGCTCAGTGCGCATAAATGCCATTAACCCTGGCGCGACCAGAACAAATATGCGCGCTCAAGCATTTCCAGCGGAAAATCCCAATAATCTGAAAACTCCCGAAGATATACTGCCAGCCTACCTCTACCTAATGGGCCAAGACAGTGCTGGAGTCAACGGGCAATCAATTGAGGCGCAACTTAGATAAAGTTTTAGGTCGATTGTTTTTTATAAGGATTACCGCGCGCGCGGAGCTTCTTTTCTTTGCGCTCGCGGATATCTCGATACACATTTTTCTCACTGAATTTTGGCGGCTTCAGATCAACGGCACGAAAGAGTGACATTACCTGTTTGGGGTCCAACTCGATATATTCGGACCGACGAACAATCGATGGTAACTCTATAGGCCCGTAACTGATCCGCTTCAGCCGGTTTACCTCGACACCTTGCGATTCCCATAGCCTGCGAACCTCCCGTGTCTTTCCTTCAGCTAAAATAACTCTAAACCAACGATTACTGCCACCTCTCTCATCAGCACTCTGCGCATGTTGAGCTTTTACCGTCTGAAATTTAGCGACGCCATCCTCAAGAACCACACCTTCGCTGAGCCTAGCAATCATCGCCTCGTTAACCTCACCATGTATGCGTACCATGTATTCACGCTTAATCTCATAGGACGGGTGCATTAATCGATTGGCAAGTTCACCATGCGTGGTAAATAGCAGTAATCCACTGGTATTAATATCCAATCGACCAATAGCGATCCAACGACCTCGAGCTAATCGCGGGAGTTTGTCAAATACAGTAGGACGCCCATCGGGATCCGACGCAGTACATATTTCGCCCTCCGGCTTGCTGTACATCAGAACACGAGGAGTATCATCAGTAACAATCTTGATCGCACGACCATCAACCATAATGCGGTCGTCAGACTCGGCGCGGTCTCCTAGTTTAGCAACAGCACCATTGACTGATACACGCCCCCCAGCAATCCATTTTTCTAGCTCACGTCGCGAACCAAGACCCGCGGTCGCAAGCAGTTTTTGCAATTTATCACTCATTGGTTACAGCCTTGTTTTAACTATTGTCATCTAAATCTGATGACCGTTCTTGTCCATGTGTACTCAATTGATCAACAGCTGGAGCGCCAACATCTAGCCCATCCTCCTGATGATCTAACTCAAAATCATCCATACCTTTACCCAACACTGCGACCGCGTCATTCGCAGCTAAAGGAGTAGTTTGCTCTGGAGCATCACCTGACAGCGCCAATTCTAGCTCCAGATCAAGGTCAGAAAAATCTTTTATTTCGCTTAGCGCAGGCAAATGGTCAAGGCTCTTAACATTAAAGTAATCGAGAAACTTTTTAGTGGTTGCATACAATCCAGGCTTACCGGGCACATCACGATGTCCTACGATACGCACCCATTCGCGCTCTTGTAGCGACCTAATAATATCTGAACTCACCGCCACACCTCTCACTGCCTCAATGTCGCCTCGAGTCAGAGGTTGCCGATAAGCGATGAGTGCCAAAGTTTCGAGCATTGCTTTTGAGTATCGCTTGGGCTTTTCCTCCCATAATCGATTAACCCAGGTGGCCAAACCTTGGACAACCTGAAATCGATAGCCACTAGCCACCTGCTTTAGTTCAAAACCACGACCCCGGCAGTCTGATTCTATTTCATCTAAAGCTGCCTTAATTTGATCTCTAGGCGGCCGTTCATCGTCCTCGAACAATGCCTCTATACGATTAATATCTAGGGGTTTAGCGGCCGCTAAAAGCGCACCTTCAACTATCTGTCTTAGTAAATCTGAATTCATGATGTTCTTGCTTTAATGTGAATAGGGCCAAAGGGTTCATTCTGTACAATCTCAATCAATGATTCTTTTATTAATTCCATAATCGCCAAAAAGGTTACTACAACACCTAACCTACCCTCTGCGACTTTAAACAAGCTGACAAAAGGAATGAACTGCTCACCACGCAATCTAACCAACACCTGGGACATTCTCTCCCGGGTCGACAATTTTTCTCGCTCGATATGGTGGCTTTCAAACATCTCAGCACGCCGTAATACGTCAGCAAGCGCAGTCAAAATCTCGCGCATATCAACGTCCGGGTATTGGCGCTGCTTCTCTCGCCCAGGCGCATCTGCTGAGGCTTGATGCAAATCACGACCTACTCGAGGAATTTCATCAATATCTTCGGCAACTGTTTTAAAACGCTCATACTCTTGCAAACGCCTAATCAGCTCAGTCCGTGGGTCACCCTCATCTTCTTCGTCCATCACTTGACGAGGAAGTAAAATACGAGACTTTATCTCAGCAAGCATAGCCGCCATCACTAAATATTCAGCTGCCAACTCGAGCTGAATAGAACCCATTAGATCTATATAACCCATATATTGCCGAGTAATTTCAGCAACATTAATCTCAAGAATATCGAGATTTTGACGTCTAATTAAGTATAAAAGCAGATCAAGTGGGCCTTCAAAAGCTTCCAAGATAACTTCAAGTGCGTCTGGAGGAATATAAAGATCTTTTGGTAGCGTGGTTAACTCTTTACCTTGCACCACTGCAAATGGCATTTCTTCCTGCTGAGGCCGCAAGGAGACTGCTACACTCGACTCTGACGCTGGCAAGATATCCTTACTCGATGTTGCTTCGCTAGTCACAGGCTACCCCAGTTTTTTCTCTCGCCTATTATAACCGCAATAACGTCTAGGCACATATTCATTCTTAAGGGTTGGCAAAATCTCCCATGCCCTGTCGTAAAATTTCTGGATTCAAATCAGTCATATCAATCACGGTAGTAGGTTCGACTCCGCAATAACCACCATCAATGATTACATCAACATAGCGTTGCATTGTCTCTCGGATATCATGCGGGTCGCTCAATGGATATTCATCGTTTGGCATAATCAACGTAACACTCATCAAAGGTTCCCCAAGCTCATCCAGCAAGGCTTTTACGATTGGACTATCAGGTACACGGATACCAATGGTTTTTCTCTTAGGATGTTGCAACCTTTTAGGCACCTCAGAGGTAGCCGTTAAGATAAATGTAAAAGGCCCCGGTGTGCTTGCCTTCAGAATACGAAATGCACTGTTGTCTATTTTGGCATAGCTCGCTAACTCAGACAGATCACGGCACACTAAAGTGAAATTATGATGCTTATCCAACTGCCTGATCGCGCGTATACGCTCTAACGCACTTTTGTCGCCTATATGGCAACCAATGGCGTAGACCGAATCCGTAGGGTAAACCACGACCCCACCTTTACGAATAATTTCAGCAACCTGAGCAATAGATCTTTGCTGAGGGTTTTTCGGGTGTATTGAATAATATTTAGCGCTCAAAGATATCTCCTAGGGTAAGGACTTGACGCCTTTTTATCATTTTATAGGCGGCCAGTATAGATCATGTGTCCAACACTTTACATGCTATCTTACCCTTGGCAAGCCCAACCTAAAATGTCAACTCAATGAAAATTAATCGCATAGAAAGTCGACAACACGTTATAAGCCGTTACACTATTCACTGTTGCTCAACCAAAGTCCCTAAAATGCCAGAACGCCATAACTCATCTCCCAGCCAAACAGAACATGAGGCACCCGAAAAGCAACCTAGTCTCCTGTGGAATCTAGTATTTAACTTGGTAATTCCAGCGCTTATTTTGTCCAAGTTGAGTGGTACTGAGTACCTCGGCATTAAGCTGGCTATTATCGTTGCTCTCGCGTTCCCGATTGCTTACGGAGTAAAAGATTTTACTAGAGCAGGAAAAATTAACTTTTTTTCTGCTCTAGGCGTGGTCAACGTTTCTTTAACTGGCGGGATAAGCTTGCTGGAGTTGGACGCAATCTATATTGCTATTAAGGAGGCATCTATTCCCGCACTCCTTGGGATCGCAACCATTTTGTCTTTGAAAACCTCCCAACCGCTAATTAACACTTTTTTACTTAACAAGTCCGTGTTGAATATCCAAAAAATCACCAATGCGTTGACAGAAAACAACAGTCATCCGGCGTTTGATAGGCTGCTAGTCAATGCTTCTTGGATATTAGCAGGATCATTTTTCCTTTCCGCCTTACTGAATTACATTCTCGCAGTAGTGTTGCTTACCGCAGACCCAGGCAGTGTAGAATTTAACCAGCAGCTAGGTAAAATGACTGCGTTGAGCTTTCCAGTCATATCCCTGCCTTTAATGGTTGTGCTAACTGCAGACCTATTTTATATTTTTCGCGGGATTAAGCGATTGACTGGAATGCCGCTTGAAGAAATCCTTAACGTCGATACAGAGAAAAAGTAACCATGTGGTATTCAATCGTAAGCCAAGATGTAGAAGATAGTCTGACCAAAAGAACTGCAGCAAGACCAGAGCATTTGGCCAGACTGTTAGAACTTAAAGATGCTGGGCGCTTATTAGTCGCAGGACCACAGCCCGCTATTGATAATCTGGAACCCGGTGAAGCAGGCTTTACGGGTAGCTTAATTATCGCAGAGTTCGATTCTCTGGTGGATGCACAGCACTGGGCTGAGGCTGACCCTTATATTTCAGCGGGCGTTTACGCGTCGGTTAGCGTCAAACCATTTAAAAAAGTACTACCCTAGTCATACAAAGTACTGTGACAGACAATAGATTCTATTTTCCCTGAATCAGAGTATGATCACGTCGAGATAAACTGTGGTAGAGATGCCTTATGAACCGAAAAATTTTCACGATTTTTTTGACACTGATAGTCTCCAGCGCCCTGGGACAAACTCCGTCAGAGGCTGAAATAGTTAATAGTCCAACTACGGAGACAGTAGTATTAGAGACCGAACTGGCAATCATAGTTCCAGACAATGTTGAACAGGCCGCCGCTAACGTCGAACCTGAAGTTCGGTATATCTCCGATGAATTTTTCGTACCACTAAGAGAAACCCCTTGCCCAAGATGTAAAATAGTTCATTGGGGCATCAAGTCTGGCACTAAAGTTAGCCTATTTGAAGTAAGGGACGGCTGGGGTCTAGTAGCGACTAAGAAGGGATACAAAGGGTGGATGGAAGAACAATTCATCTCCCCTGCGCCTGCCGCGCGACAATTACTATCGCAAGCTAATCGAGAAAAAGTAGACACTGCCGATCGTTTAGGAGAACTAAATGAACAGATCAAATATCTCGAGCAACAGGCCGAGGCATTGCAACAACAACTACAAACAATTGAGAGTGACAATAAAAATCTAACCACTCAGTTATCAGAATCTAAAGCGATCTCATCAGACCCCATAGCCCTGAACAAACAAAATGAAACATTAGTTAAGCAAAATCACATGCTTCAGACTGACAATGATGTCTTAAAAGCGGAGGTTGATGTTTTATCCAACGATAATCGTAATCAGTCTTTTATGTACGGTGGAATAACCGTATTCCTCGGGGCACTATTAGCGATTCTGATACCTAGGCTAAGAGGGAGAAAACGCCTATCTGAATGGGGATAACGCCGTACATGCTGAGAACATACTAATCAATTATACCTAATAAGAGTGTTACATAATGAGATACATACCTATCATAATCTGTCTGCTAATCATTCAAATGGGCCTAGCTGCTGATGTTAGAGGCGCATCAGCCAACCCTAGGGTTAAGCTAGCCACTGAAAAAGGGGATATTGTCCTCGAATTATTTCCTGCTAAAGCGCCTATATCAGTTGATAACTTTATTAAACATGCCAATAGCTTTCATTATGACGGTCTTATATTTCACCGAGTTATAAAGGGTTTCATGATCCAATCAGGGGGCTTTACCTTTGATTTGACGCCACGACTTTCCGATCGGGCACCGATCACTAATGAATCAAAGAATGGTCTAAGCAATAGTCGTGGGACTATTGCAATGGCCCGCACCAATGATCCTGACAGCGCCCAAGCTCAATTTTTTATTAATCATGCAGGTAACAGCCGGCTTGACACAAGAGGCGGAAGGATTGGTTATGCCGTATTCGGCAAGGTCACGACCGGGATGGATGTAGTCGATTCTATCGCCAAGGTACGTACACAAACTGTCAGTGCATACTCAGATGTACCCGTTGAACCCATTAGGATTTTGACAGCACGATTATTGAACCCTGAGGCATGGACTGCTCTAAAGGATCCTGAGCCTGTGGCCCCAGCATTTGAAAGACCTGTGCCTCTAAAATAACACGTGAACGCTATGACTGCTCTGAGCATTAATTTAAATAAAGTCAGCTTGCTACGAAATTCTCGTGAAGGGAATTATCCTAATGTGGTCAGTCACGCTCAATTGTGTATTGATAACGGAGCAGATGGCATCACTGTGCACCCTCGCCCCGATCAAAGGCATATTCGACCAAGCGATGTTAGGGATCTTGCGGAGCTAGTAACACCTCTAGGCCATGTAGAATTTAATATAGAAGGAAATCCCTTTGCATCAGAAATAGCGGATTATCCGGGATTTTTAGAGCTAGTAAGAGAAATCAGACCCGACCAATGTACCCTAGTTCCCGATACTGACAGCCAGCTCACTTCAGATCATGGATTCGATTTAACCTCCGCGGGTAATGCTCTAGGGCCAATTATTGAAGAGCTCAAGTCTCAAGGCATCCGTGTGAGTCTTTTTATGGATCCCGACCCTCATCAGATTACTCTGGCCGCAGAGGCAGGCGCTGACCGAATTGAACTATACACGGGTCCCTTTGCTGCAGCCTGGGGCAAAGCTGATCAGGAGTCTATTTTTCAACAGCACTTGAAAGCTGCTGAACTGGCAACTTCATTAGGCATGGGTGTTAATGCCGGCCACGATTTAAATCTCCATAACTTAGCCAAATTTGCCAGCATCCCAAATTTACTTGAGGTTTCAATCGGTCATGCATTTATTGTAGACTCCTTGACCTCAGGTATGGCCGCCACTGTTCGTGCCTACAAAAAATTACTCTCCTAGGGCTGGCCTAACCATGTCTCTGCTAACCTCAAACTTGCCTACATCTAACCAGCTTCACCTAAGCTGCATTGGAGCAGGTCGAGTAGGGTCTAGCCTATGCAACCTACTGGCCGAATATGTGACGATTAAACAAGTCATTAATCGTACCGCCGTTTCAGCACAGAAAGCTGTCGATTTTATAGGGTCGGGAGATCCAGTTGCCCTCAAGGATACTAGTTGTCGCCAATTTCAGTCGGCTGACCTATGGATTATCGCCACTCCAGATGATCACATTGAGGAGACAGTGCAACTGCTAGCCGACTCAGGTGTGTTGCAAACTGACAATATTGTATTCCACTGTAGCGGAGCAATTAGCTCAAACGTACTGTCTCCACTAAAGGCCATGGGTGTTCATATTGGGTCCCTACATCCAATACATAGCTTTGCTAACCCAGCGAATTCAATATCCAATCTAAATAAGGTGCCTTTTGCTATTGAGGGAGATGCTAATGCCGTCAATAGCCTGACTGACCTGTGCATTGCGATTGGCGGCCAACCATTTACCATTAGCAGTGATAGTAAATCTCTTTATCATGCCGCAACGGTAATGGCCTCCAATAATTTGATTAGCCTATTAGAGATGAGTAAGAGCATGCTTGCGCAAGCTGGCGTTGAACTTCAAGCAGACGGCAATCCTCTGGACTTGCTCATACAACAAACCGTCACTAACTATCTAAACACCAACGCCCAAGCGGCCCTTACCGGACCGATTGCTAGAGGTGATGTAACAACAGTGGCCTCTCATCTGCTAGCTCTTCAAAACACTCACGGTGAATGGCAAGAAACTTACCGAGGGCTAGGTAAGATGGCAGTAGAAATCTCCGCTAGGCAAGGCCAAGCATCCGCAGAGCAACTTCAAGATATTTTACTACTACTCAATATTCAAACCGATAATCAGACCAGCGATAAGACTTAAAATGAGCCATAACTCTAATACACCCGTTCGCTCTGACAGTCCCGAGTATATTAAGCGGAAGGCATTTTTTGACCAACTAATTACCGTCTATGGCCGTAAGCCTGTGATGGAATTATTGCAAGATGAGAGCCTACAAATTTATCGACTACATCTGGCAGACAGCAATCGAGATGGAGGCGTGATTGACCAAATCAAGCAACTAGCGGAGCGCCGTAATGTTGAAATCCAGTACCATAGCCGCTCTGCTCTGTCTCGCATTTCACGTAACAGCAAACAAGATCAAGGCGTTGCTTGTGACATTCAATGTCGTGGATACCAACCCTATCAGCGTGCCCTCGACTCTCTCGATGATGGGAATCGCAAAGTCATTATTGCTCTAGATGGAGTGACCAACCCCCAAAATTTAGGGATGATTATTCGTAGTGTCACAGCCAGTCCTTGCTACGGGTTACTGCTACCGAGCAAAGGTGTCGCTGAGATCTCCCCATTGGTGATAAAAGCCAGTGCCGGAAATATTTTTAAGGGCAATATATTGCGCTGCGACAGTCTGATCAAAGCCTTGAAATATTTTAAGAATGAAGGCTTTGAAATATGTATGCTGTCCTCACATGAGGCAACACCACTCGCCGAAATAAGTAAAAATAAGTCTGTGGTCTATGTACTAGGAAACGAGTCCGAAGGGGTCAGCGATGAAATTGCGGAACTCTGTGACCAGCGTGTTGGAATTCCCATGAATAATGGCGTCGAGTCTTTAAATGTGGCCGTCACCGCGGCTCTAATTGCTTTTACTGCCCACTAAGCCTGGCATGTTATGTTGGCGACCAGCCAATGTCCATAGCGGGGAGAAAAAGGCCGCCACCGACACGATTAGAGTCAGGCCGGCAATACTAATAAAGGTATAACTTAGGCCTATCGCTTCAATTGAAAAGCCAGATCCCCAAGCTCCCAGTGGAGCACCTCCGAACAAACATAGCTGATAAACTGAGGATGCGCGCGAACGCAGCTCATGAGGGACTTGATTGTGTAGCAGGGTTCTTCCTAGAGTCATAGACAAGCCCGAGAAAAATCCCCACACAAAGAGTGTTGGGAATAACACCCAAAAGCTCGGCAATAGAGCGACAACGCCTACCAAACATCCTCGCCACAAGAAGGTGATGATGATCAACCTTCCTGGTCGATTAAACATCTTAGCCCGTTTCATTACACCAAAATTAGCGCTTACAACCCCAAGGGTAAAGGTGACTTGCATAGCAGCATAGAGTTGAGCACCTCCGCCATACGCCTGTTTAGCGATGAGCGGCATACCAACTAAATACACGCCAAAGGCAAGAGCGCCGGTAGCAAAAGTCAAAATAACCAGATGTAATAAGGCCTTAGTTTCGAAAAATAACTGGAGTCCTTCTCTCAGCTCAATCAACGGCTGACGGGCCTTGAGAGGCTCCTTGTCACTTTTTGGAGGCCTTGGATGAGACTGTCTAATCAATAATGAGCTGGCAACAAAAGCTGCCATCTGCAGTGCCAAAAGAAAGGTCAATCCTATTAACTCCATCTGCCCAGCAGCAGCAAAGCCAATCCCTTGAGCAATAAATTGAACCATCACTACCTTGGCGACAGCTTGGTGCATCAAATGTGGCACTGCATAACCAAGTAAACTTTCCCGAGTAGGCTGAACAAATGCAGAGACCGTACCAAACGCCATCCCACAGACGATAAGTACCGAAAAAGATAATTGATCAGTAAGTATCGAGCTGACAAGCACCCCCACAGGGACTAAATAAAGTAGGTACAGCAAAGAAAGCCAAGTACCTCGGTGACTGCGATCAGAAACTACACCGCCCGGCAAAATAAACAACAAATTGGGCAGCAATAACGCCATCTGTGCCATACCCAGACGACTCGGAGATTCTTGCAAAACACCGATAATTAACCAAGGATAGATAACGGTAAATAGGCCCAAGGCAAAATTACTAGCCCCAATGGTGGCCAGGTAATGGCCAAATGAAAAGTGTTGGGTCGGCACCTATTTTTTGCGCTTACGAAGAAATAACAATAACCGCCCAACCACAGCAGTAATGGCTATTATCAACGCCAACCCTAATACAGCGATAGTGAGATTAGTGATCATGGTTGCTGCGGAAACCTGATAGACCTTTACCGCCATCAATAAAAAAACAAAGCAGGCGACCATCGCAGCTATCCACGTTGATCTCTGATTTAATCTATTTTTAGAGGTTGATTTGGACACTCTATTTAATTCCTTGTTGGGTGGACTGCATTTGGTTACCTGGGTCGCTTTTCTAAAGTGAATGAGTCGTGAGAAATAAAACAAACTGCGCTTCGTCCATGACCGCAATATCCAAACTGAGAGCTTTAGATAATTTCGACCCCGCGCCCGGACCCGCGACAACTTGAGTGGTTTTAGCTGAAACACTAGAGGCGACCTTAGCACCCAAATCTTGGAGCCTATCTTTTGCCTCTGCGCGGCTTATGGTCTCCAAACCACCAGTAATTACCCACGTTTGTCCTTGAAGAGGCTGAGAGGCTTGACTGGATAGGTCAATATCGGACCAATGAACTCCCGCCTCACGCAACGCACGAATAATGGACAGGTTATCGGGATTTCCGAAAAAATTCACAATGTGTTTGGCCACAACAGGTCCGATATCGTCAATTTCCAACAATTCCTCAACTGATGCCTGCGTAATGATTTCGATCGAGCCAAAATTCTTAGCCAAGGTTTGGGCCGTAGCCTCACCCACCTCTCGGACCCCTAAGGAATATAGAAACTTGGCTAGAGTGGTGCCTTTACTCGCATCAATAGCTGAAATTAAGTTAGTCGCGGATTTGTCAGCCATCCTCTCTAAATCGACTAACTGTAGTGGCTGTAATTCGTAGAGATCAGCTACAGAAAAAATTACTGATTTGTCAACGAGGAGTTCAACTAACTTATCTCCCAAACCGTCAATATCCATAGCCTTGCGAGAGGCAAAGTGCTTAATCGCCTCTTTTATCTGAGCGCCACAAAACAAGCCCCCCGAACATCGTGCTACCGCCTCGCCCTCCGCTCTTTGAACCGAGGACTGGCAAACCGGGCATCGGCTTGGGAACTCAATTAATCTAGCCTGCGATGGCCTCTTTTCAATGATCACCTTGGCTATTTGCGGTATCACATCACCGGCACGACGAATAATGACCATATCTCCAATACGCAGTCCCAAACGATCAATCTCATCTCGATTATGAAGTGTCGCATTACTTACTGTTACTCCGCCGACAAATACCGGCGCAAGCCTGGCTACTGGGGTAATGGCACCCGTTCTACCAACTTGAAATTCCACATCCAAAAGTCGCGTCATTTCTTCTTGAGCTGGAAATTTTCTGGCTATAGCCCAACGTGGGGCCTTGGCGACAAAACCGAGTCTACGCTGCAACGAGAGGCTATTAACCTTGTAAACGATGCCATCAATGTCATAGGGGAGCTGGTCTCTTTGCACGGTCATGCGCTGGTAGTAATCTTCACAAGCAGCAACACCTACCACTGTCTCGACATAAGGGTTTATTTTAAAACCCCAACCTCCCAGAGCCTCCAGCATACCCTGGTGGGTCTCCGGTGTTACGTCAGATTGGTACTGACCAACGCTATAGGCGCACATCTCCAGCGGTCGGCTAGCAGTAATCTTCGAATCTAGCTGCCTCAGACTTCCAGCTGCGGCATTGCGGGGATTCACAAACGTTTTCTCACCCAGTGTAATCGCTGCCGCATTGAGCTTATCAAACCCTGCCCGAGGTAGGTAAATCTCGCCTCGCACCTCTAATAATTCGGGTATATTGTCACCCTGTAATTTTAAGGGGACACTGTTAATTGTTCGAACATTGGCGGTGATATCTTCACCAACACTGCCATCGCCGCGGGTTGCACCGTAAATTAAACTGCCATTTTCATATAACAAGCTAACCGCGGCCCCGTCTAACTTAGGCTCGCACGCATACTCTATCTGTGGCAACTTATCAGCGGCCGAATAATTCAAACGATCTTTGACCTTACGTTCAAATTCCTGTAATTCAACCTCATTGAAGGCATTATCAAGCGATAACATAGGAACCGCGTGCTCAATTTGCGAAAAGGATTCAAGTGCAATCCCTCCAACGCGTTGGCTCGGGGAATCATCTGTTATTAAATCTTTATAACGGGCTTCTATCTCAACAAGCCTGCGCAGTTGCCGGTCATATTCGCTATCGGGTACCGACGGATTATCCAGCACATAATATTGATGATTATGTTGATTTAACTCATCTTTAAGCTGCTGGTATGAGATAACAACGCTGTCGGGAGTGGTTTCCATCTAAAGTCGCCACATCCGATTAGTCGCTGCCTGCACGAGACGCCGCGCTTTTGGCTAGTTGTCGATAATGATCAATTGTCTGACGAGTCATCGAACTACGGGATTCATCCATTACATTAAAAGGCCCTTGAGCCGCCAATATATCGATAGACTCTATCATTAACTCAAACGCCATCACGGGGTCTTCAATATCATCCAATGCCATAAACAAAGTAACCCCTGGAGTAGTAATAGACTTAATGGTATTTAAATCGAAAGTTCCTGGATTAACCAGATTAGCCATACTAAACAACACTGGGCCTGACCCATCTTCATTTAGATGACGATGAAAAATTTTCATACCCCCATAACGCAAGCCGGCTTCCAAGACTGCATCCAAAAGCTGCCCACCATCAACTGTAGTCCCCTTATCCGCGACCAGGTGAACCACCAATACTGACTGAGGGCTATCTGATAATTCAGGAGCTTCTCGCTGGCTAAAGGCGTTCTTAGAAGGGCTCTCGCTAACCTCCTCTTCGGCAGCTGCAAAGATAGAGTTATCAAGGTCGAAATTTTCTTGTTTTGGGGTTCTATCAAAGTTGAACGTACTCTCTTCTGGCACGTTGTCATCATCGTTCATCCGAGACCCAACAATCCTTGAGCCACCGGAGGGAAACTGGCTTTCATCCAGCCCATCATGATCTTCATGCCGGTCCGCATCAACATTCTTGTGCAGATTCCGCGACGACATCTGTAATTTCTCATAACGGTTGCGTTTCATACGCCGTGCCCCATCAAGAATAATGGCAATAAGGGCCAAAATCCCAACAACGATAACCACCTCGCGAGGGCCGAAAAACTCCATAAAAAAACCTTAAAATATGTCTAAATTAATTCCCAATAGTGTAGTTTTTCCTGTTAAGAAAAACCACTATAGTTCTCGACGCTTAACTATGCATCAACAAGCTCAACTGCCTGGTCAACATCCACGGTAACAAGCCTTGAAACGCCTGCCTCATGCATCGTAACACCCATTAATTGGTTGGCAGCTTCCATTGAAATTTTGTTATGCGTAATAAAGATAAATTGCACCTGTTCTGACATCTCTTTGACCATTGCTGCGTAACGTTCGACATTAGCGTCATCCAAAGGCGCATCAACCTCATCTAGCATACAGAAAGGTGCAGGATTCAGTTTAAAAATAGCAAATACCATAGCAATGGCCGTCAGTGCTTTCTCACCACCAGATAAGAGATGTATCGATGCATTCTTTTTCCCCGGAGGCCGGGCCATCAAGGTTACCCCAGTGTCGAGTAAATCATCACCGGTCATTTCTAGGTAGGCATGGCCGCCACCAAATAACTTAGGAAACAGAGCTTGAATATGCGTATTCACTAATTCAAAGGTTTCTTTAAAGCGAGTTCTAGTCTCACGGTCAATCTTATGGATAGCCGCCTGAAGAGTTTGCATCGCCTCCTCTAGTTCAGCATTTTGTCTATCCAAATAGTCTTTGCGTTCAGATTCTATCTTATACTCGTCAATGGCTGCGAGATTAATGGGCCCCAACCGCTGTATACGATTGCCGAACAACTGTAGTTGTTCCTCCCAATCCACTAGATCAGCGTCTTCGGCTAAGGATTCAAGCAAGGAACTAAGATCACCCTGCTTGTCGGCGATCTGCTCTTCAATAGTGCGACTTAACGTCTTTATTTCTTGCGCTGAGAGCCGTTGATTTTCTAGCTCAGCCTGCAGTTTTTGGAGCTCCACTTCAATCTCAGCTCGTTGCTTCTCTTGCTCACGAGTTTGGTATTCAATGGCTTCCACTTGCTTACGAGCATCAGCAAGCTCAACATCTACCGCCAGACGCATCTCGAGTTGCTTTTCAAGCTCTTCTTTATGCCCCTCAGTCGGGTCTTCTTTTATATCAAAGGCGACACGGAGTTGATTCCGCCGCTCATGGAGTCGCTCAAGTTGAGACTCTAGCCTTGATATACCATCGCGAATCGACATTAATTGAGTGCTTAACGAACTTTCCCGCACCGCTAACTGCTGTCGTGTGTCACGATGAATTTGCGCTTGCTCTCGAGTGCTATCCAGTTGTCCTCGAAAGCTATCTCGCTGATCGATCAACTGCTCACGAGTTTGAGCATCAGCTTCCATCATTTCGATCGATTGCTGCAAAATTACTCGCGCTGAGGATAGGTTGTCTTTCTCGACTTGAGTCTGCTGGCCCACTTCAGCAAGCTCATTTTCAGCACGCTCCTTACGGGCCTTATATTGCTCTATTTGAACCTCAAAGCCACTCAATTTAGACCGCAACTCTGTATAACTTGCCTGTTGCTCAGCTATACTCATAGCAATATTCTGACGGGTCACCTCTAAGGCTTTTAAGTTCTGCGCATTACCCTGGCGGCATGTTTCTAACTGCTGGATTTCGACGGTCAACTGTTCCAATTCGCCAGCTATAGTCTCTAATTCTTGCTTACGTTTCAGAACACCCGCGGTGGCATCTTTATCTCGAGCCACACGCAACCAGTTCGCCCCCAACCAAATTCCGTCGGACGTGACTACAGATTCGCCAGATGATAGCTTAGGCTGAATTTTTAAGGCGTCAGACAAGCTGTCAGCAACATAAACAGAGTCTAGTAGAGATTTAGCTCCCTCGCCCTTAATCAAGTCACTCAACAATCGTCCTTTACTTGCGCTACCCGGTTCAACGCCTCGGCCAGGCCCGATCAACAACAACTCACCTTTAGTAAAGTCTTTAATGAGATCTATATTGCTCGCTATGTCATCCACGGCGATAGCCTGTAAATAGCTACCTAAAACAGTCTCTACCGCAACTTCCCAACCACTTACCGTCTCTATACTGTCAGCAAGCCGAGGTTTACCGTCTAAGCCTTTAGATACCAACCACTGCTGTTCCGCGCCATCGTTCATCGCGGCTTGTTGCAAAGCAAGCAGTGAGGCCTGTCGACCTTTCAGAGTCTGCTGGCTACTTCGAGCAGCGTCATGTTCTCCTTCCGCTCGTTTTTCCTCTGTACGCAGCAGCTCAATCGCACGGCTATTATCCTGGCGCTGATTATCAAGAGTCACCTGGCTTAACTCGGCCTGATTTAATAATATCTGGATACTGTCCATTTCATCTTCTGCTGGACTGGCCTGAAAGCTACTAACCTCAGTAGAAAGCGTCTCGGTCCTTTCCGTTAATCGGCGCATCAGCTGTTCAAGATGCTGGATACGAGACTGCTGCACCTCAGCTTGCTGCCGAGGATCTGCAGATTTATGATTAAACTCATCCCACTGATGCTGCCAGCCTTGCATTGCTTGCTCTGCCTCTTGCAGTGCACTGGAGGAAAGTTCTTCAGCCTTTACTGCTTCCGCTAAGGCCGGTTCCAACTCTACAAACTCAGCGCTCCAACCCGCGACCTTTTGCTGATCCGCACTCAGGTGTTGCTCAGTTTCAGTATAATTACGCTCGGTCTGCTGTAGATCTTTATCTAGGTCCTGAGCTCTCTGCTGAGCATGTTCAATTGCCTGTTCAATACGAGTAACCTCACCCCCTACGGTATAAAAGCGCGCTTGAACCTCGTTAAAACTATCAGTTTGATCAGTAAACTGAGTTCTCAGCTTTTCAATCTGAGTATCACACCCAATACGCTCGGCCGTGAACTTTTCTTTCTCGACCTCCAGGCCACCAATGACTGTTTTTAACTCACTAGCGTGGCTGTCGTAACCTCGCCATTTCAAGGCAAGCAGCTCAGAAGTCAACTGCCTTTCCTGTTTTTTATACTCAGAGTATTTTTCTGCAGATTTTGCCTGACGCTCGAGTCGGCTAAGTTGCCGACCTAACTCATCACGAATATCCGTCAGACGCTCCAGGTTCTCCATCGTTCTATGAATACGACTTTCTGTCTCGCGCCTACGCTCTTTATATTTTGAAATGCCTGCCGCTTCTTCAATGTACACTCGAAGCTCATCAGGCTTCGATTCGATCAACCGCGAAATCATTCCCTGTTCAATAATAGCGTAACTGCGTGGACCCAAACCGGTACCCAAGAAAATATCTGTAATGTCACGACGACGGCATTTATTACCATTCAAATAATAATTAGACTGCCCATCTCGCGTTACCTTACGTTTTATACCTATCTCGTTGTAAGCCGCATACTCACCAGCTATTCGACCAGAGGTGTTATCAAAAATCAATTCAACAGAAGCTTGACCTACCGGTTTTCGCCCACCAGAACCATTGAAAATAACATCCGACATCGATTCGCCACGCAAATTTTTGGCTGAACTTTCACCCATCACCCAACGTACCGCATCAATAACATTGGACTTGCCACAGCCATTCGGTCCAACCACAGCACAGAGGTTACTTGGAAAATTCACATTGGTCGGGTCGACAAAGGATTTAAATCCAGATAGTTTTATTGATTCAAGTCGCATGATTAGTCATTTTTAGTTTTTGAACCTAGCCTCTTGGCTATAAAGTGAATTATTTATTGTGATCCAGTTTACACTTTCTAAGCATGACAAAAAACCGTAAATCAGTGATCCGTTAACTTAGTTTTAATAATAGCCTAACGCACACAACAATTTGGTAAAATACTACCTATAAACAGAGGTTTAACCTAAGGGCGCTGCCGGTCAATGACCAGCATTATTTCGCCCTCATGCACATCTAAATCAAGGCTCTGACTAGCCGTTTCCCAGTCCCCAGACTGTGGCGTCGCTGACCCACTATTGGATAATCTGGCGACCACCCTAATCTTAGTTTCTGTGGTCAGATCCTGCCCTGGTATAATGGCGTCGTTTTCGGTCAACAATACAGTCATCGGTAATTGTGATGCGAGTATTTTCTTTGCCGCCAACGGAATAGGCGGGCCCGACTCTCTCACAGCGGCAATGAATACTTGCTGGCCAGGCCTAGTGGGAACTTTTATATCTAAGCTAAGGTTTATTTGAAGGGCAATTTCCACTTCACTCAGCGGACTCCCATCATTTTCGGCCCCGAAATCACCTTCGAGATACTCTCTAGCCCGGTCAATACCAACCTGTAATCCTAAAAAGATAGTACTTTGTGGGTTGAGTTGACCCTGCGCACCCAACCAATAGGTCACAGCCAACTGAAAATCTTTATTGGCAAAGGCTTCTATACCTTTTAAACCAAGCACGGTTTGATTATTTGAATCTGCGGCAAAGGCTTTACCAACGGCAATGCCCACGCGTTGCGTAAAATTACCGTCATCGACCAGAAACAATGTCTCTGCATATTGGGCCAACAACTGGCTATCCTGAGGTTCCACCTCAAGGGCTGAGGCGAAATATTGATTAGCAGCGAAAACATTATTATCAAGAATAGCCGCCTGAGCCAAGATAACCCAGTAATAAATGTTATCTGGCCTCTTTTGCACTCGCCCTTCAATAGCTTGAATAAGTTCTTGATTGAGCGCTAAGATTCCTGGTGTTTGCGCATCTAAACTGGCAATTTGATTAATTAGAGTCGCAACATTTTCATCTTCAGCAGCCCCAATATCATCGTAAATCGCCCAAGTCGCCGCAAAAGCCCCGATCAATAGCACCGGTAATAACCACAAACCGTTACCGGCAATATTGCTACCAATAATGGGGTCTAGATCAGTATTCGCCAACAATAGCTCTTCCGCATCAACCACCAAACGATGATATTGGTCTGAATCGATTTCACCCCGAGTTTGCTGCTGCTCAAGCTGAGCTTGTTGCTCCTTAAACAACCTAATATTGGTATTTTTACGCGTTTTCTTCTCATCCGCGCTAGCTACCGATTGTCCAGCCCCTACCAAAAACGGATAAACGAGGAAACACAACGCCATTAAGACTAAAAGTATAATCCAAAGTATCACTTTTCATCTTCTCCTGACTCAAGAAGTTCGGCTAAACGGCTTTCGTTATCAATCTGAGTTTTGCCTGAAGAAACAACCTGTACCGTATTTCGTCTATTGAGACGCAGCGCGACTATAAGGCCAATCAGCAGAATGACAACAGGCGAGCCCCACAACAGATAAGTTGTTTTATTAACGTCAGGTCGATATAAAATAAATTCCGAGTAGCGGGATGTGAGGTGATATTTAATTTCCACATCAGTCATCTGTTGTTCTAGCATACGCTGAACTTCTTCGCGTAAATCCTGAGAAATAGGAGAGTTTGAGTCGGCAAGATTTTGATTTTGACACTTAGGGCATCGCAGCTCAGTGATCAATGCCTGATAGCGTATTCGTAAAGATTCATCGGAGAATTGAACCAAATTTTCACTACCCAAAAGTACCGTCGCCGCAAGTACCAAGGCAAGCCCAATAGGCAAGCGGAGCATCATCTCTTCTCATCCATTAATTGAGCGTATAAGTCACGAAACTCATTATTCCAAACTCGATCATCAACCACTCCCACGCGGCGGTGACGAATAGTACCGCCGGCATCTAATAGATAGGTTTCAGGAGCCCCATAGACACCAAGGTCAATCCCCAATCGCCCCCGCTCATCAAAGATTGAAAAAGTATAGGGATCACCTCTCTTTTTCAGCCAATCAATGGCAGCCTCGCGGTTATCTTTGTAATTTAAACCAATCACCTTAACCCCCTGTTCCTCCAATTGGTTTAACATTGCATGCTCGATACGGCAGGCAAAACACCAGGTTGCCCAGATATTCACCAAAACGACGTCACCTAAAAGATCTTGCTCATCTAACATTTGATTTGCATCATGTAACGCAGGAAGACTAAAGACAGGAAACGGCTCACCAACCAAGGCTGAAGGTAACTCTGTCGGATCTTTATCAAGTCCTAATAACAACACCACAGTCAACACTACGAACAAGGCAAGGGGTAAAAATAATGCGATCCTATTCAAAGGCTAGTCCCTCACTGCTTGAATTGACACTTTTTTGCAGACGCCGCCGACGATAGCGCTTATCAAAAGCGGCTAGCAACCCACCCAGCCCTATTAATAAGCTACCCAGCCAAATACAACGCACAAAGGGTTTGACCTGAAATCTAATAGCCCATGCCTGATCGCCAAGTGGCTCACCCAGAGAAACGTAGAGATCACGATGTAGTTGTCCGTCAATATCGGCTTCCGTCATAACCTGCCCGCCCGATTTATAGTTACGTTTTTCTGGCGACAGACTAACAACGAACTCGCCACCAGACCTCACCTCTACATTGCCCCTGTAGGCGATGAAATTTGGACCTTCGATACGTTTAACATCGACAAATTGAAATTGGTAACCCCCTAATTCGGTCGTATCGCCGGGCACCATGCGTAAATCTTTTTGTGCGTCATAAGCCGTGCTTAACCCAACACCTAGAGCGCAGACTGCTAAGCCTATATGAGCAATGAGCATTCCCCAGTAACTACCTGACAGACTACTTAGCGATGACAGTTTGCCCCTACTCTTTAGCCATAGGTCTTCTAAGCTCATGGTTACAACCCACAACACCAGCAGTAGCGTTATAACCGCTGTCAGTGAATAATTTGACCACGTTAATTTATCCATCATAAATATGGGTAGCACCAAGGCCAATACCAAGCTGATGATCGAGGGAAGCACTCCTTTTTTCAGTAGAGCTCGACCCTCGGTATTTTTCCAACGAGTAAATCCAGCGAAACCTAGGCAAACCATCAAACCTGACATCAACGGGACAAAAAAGAAATTAAAGTACGGAGGGCCGACTGAAATCTTACCCATACCTAAGACGTCGGCGAGCAAGGGGTAAAGCGTTCCAATAAGAATCATTGCCATCGAGCTAACCAGCAATACATTATTAATCAGCAACATAGTCTCGCGAGACCATCCGCTATAGGTAGTTACTGAACGCATGGTCGGTCCTCGCAGCGCGAATAATAGCAGCGACCCTCCCACAACGATTCCCAAAAATGCAAGGATAAAAATCCCGCGTTCTGGATCGCTAGCAAACGCATGAACCGAGGTTAGAACCCCTGACCGCACTAAAAAAGTTCCTAATAGGCTTAATGAGAAAGTTAAAATAGCCAGCAGCAATGTCCAGCTGCGAAATACTCCTCGCTTCTCACTGGCTGAGATACTGTGCATCAACGCTGTACCTGCCAGCCACGGCATAAATGATGCGTTTTCTACGGGATCCCAAAACCACCAACCACCCCAACCCAGCTCATAGTACGCCCACCAACTACCGAGACTTATGCCGATGGTTAGAAAGACCCATGCGACATTGATCCAAGGTCTTGACCAACGTGCCCAGGCACTATCGAATTGACCGCCAATAAGCGCGGCAATCGCAAACGCAAAGGGTACCGAAAACCCAACATAACCCATGTAAAGCATTGGGGGATGAACAATCAAACCAAAGTCCTGTAACAACGGGTTTAGATCACTCCCTTCCAGCGGAGGTATCGGTAGAACCCTATCAAAAGGATTGGAGGTGAATAGTAAAAATAATGCAAAGCCGACGGAAATTGCGCCCAACACCGACAGCACTCGAGCCGACAAAACCAAGGGTAATTTACCGCTACAGAGCGCCACTGCAGTCGACCAGCCAGATAATATAAGCGACCACAATAAGAGAGACCCCTCATGAGCCCCCCACACTGCACTTAGCTTAAAGTGCAGTGGTAACAGTGTATTTGAGTTGTTGGCGACGTAAGCCACAGAGAAATCATCTTGAACAAATGCGGTCGCGAGGCAGGCAAAAGACAAGGCGACAAATACAAATTGCCCAACAGCCATAGAGTGACCAAGACGCATCCAACTTGTATGACCGGAAAACGATCCAATCATGGGGACAACTGCCTGGATAATAGCTAGGCAGAGCGCCATAATTAGAGCAGCATGACCCAACTCAACAGTCATCGGCTACCCCCTTCAGTTTTTCTCTTGTTAAGATAAGCCTCACTCATAGACTCTGCCACCTCAGGAGGCATATAGTTTTCATCGTGCTTGGCCAGCACTTCGGTTGCCTGTAAAACCAAGTTTTGATCTACTTTTCCTGCCGCGATAGCTGCCTCACCCTCATCGAAAAGGTCAGGCAAGATGCCGGTGTGCTGGATAATCAGAACAGCGTTTCCATCCGTCACCTTAAATTCTACAGCGAGAGAATTCGGGTCTCTTAACAGACTACCCTCTACCACCATTCCACCAGCACGCAAGAAAACACCTTGTGGAGCCTCGCCTTTAGCGATTTGGGAAGGAGTATAAAAATAGTTGGCATTCTGGCCAAGCATATAAATAATTAATCCACTAGCCGCTATGCCTGCCATTATGATCAGTACGACCACCTGTAGACGCTGCTTTCGTAAGCTGTTCATTAATTGTTTTCTCCATCTACCCTTTTACGCAATTTCTCGCGAGCCAAATCTTGACCGATTTGGCTAAGAACGACTCTGTGCTGAATGAGGGGACGAATAATCAAGCCTATTATGATCATCAACGTAACTATCACGGCTGACCAAACATAGAACCCATGGCCACCCATATTTAGCATTTGACCAACGTCTTGAAACTGAAATTTCATTGTTTTGCCCCTTCAACTGCATTGCTGGACCGGGCCGCCAACTCACCAACCCAAGCCGTTTTGCGCTCCCTCCGAAGTATTTCTACTCGGGTAAAAAGACACAAAGCTACAACGTAAAAACAATAAAAACCTAAGATCATTACCAACAACGGATGAAACATATCAGGATGCATACTGGGCGCAGAGGTTAATTTAATAGTTGAAGGCTGATGCAAGGTGTACCACCAGTCAACAGACTTATAAATAATAGGGATATTTACCGTTCCAACCAAAGCCAATACTGCGCTAGCCTTGTTGCCCGACTCCTCATTATGGAAAGCATATTGTAGGGCTAACACGCCAAAATATAGGAATAGCAGGATCAGCATCGAGGTAATTCGAGCATCCCATACCCAATAACTTCCCCAGGTAGGCTTGCCCCAGACAGCACCAGTAAATAGCGCCAAAAAAGTCAAGGCTGCACCGATTGGCGCCGCCGACTTCATTATCATATAAGATAATTTCATTTTCCAAATAAGCCCGATCGCGCCGGCAGTGGCCATCAAAAAATAGCCTGCCAGGGCGAGAAATGAAGCGGGAACATGCAGGTATATTATTCTAAAACTATTCCCTTGCTTCGCATCCTGAGGCGCAAACCCTAAACCCCAAACCAAACCTGTGGTTAATAATACAAACGCCAATAAACTCAACCAAGGCAACCACCGAGTGGTCATCTGGTAAAACCACAACGGGGACCCCAGACGATAAAACCATGTCCAATTCATAGATTACTACTCAACATCTAGTTAATACTCGTTAATCGAAGCACACCGGCAATAGCCAGCGGGCACAGCGCAATGGCTGCTGCCAACATCGCACCAAGGATCGCCAAAGGGCCAGTCCAAGCAAGGCCATCAATACCGTATTGAACCGTCGCTCCACCAAATATAATAACCGGCATATATAACGGCATCACCACAAGCGCCAACAACATGCCACCTTTTTGCAGAGATACGGTCAATGCTGCACCTACCGCACCCAACAAACTAAGACAAGCCGTACCGAGAGCTAAGCTCGCCATCATAGGAAAGTAGCCAGCCTCAGGCAGAGACAACATTAACCCAAGCAAAGGAGATACGATCGTTAATGGCAAACCGGTCACTAACCAATGCGCAGTGACCTTACCCAAAACTGGCATAACCAGAACCTGTGGGCTAATGAGTAATTGCTCAAGGGAGCCATCTTGGTAGTCCCCCGTAAATAAGTCATTAGCAGACAGCATTGTAGCCAAAAGCGCAAACACCCAAATGATACCCGACGCCACTAACGCTAAACTAGCTGGATCGGGTGTTATACCTAAGGGCACCAATGTTGACACCATAATAAAGAAAATCAACGGGCTCGCTGCCTCTCCAAGTCGACGATGAGACAGTCGCAGATCTCTCCGCAGATAGGCACAAAAACCATTACTAGCGTGGCTTCTCATGAACAGGCTCTCAATAAGGACTCACCAAGTATCGGATAATGGCGGACACCCTTTAAGTCCAAATCTTGATGAGTAGATACCACGACTGCTCCGCCAGAACTGACATGATCTTTCATGCATCGTTCAAGTAACTTCACTCCCTCTCGGTCGATGGCGGTAAAGGGTTCGTCTAGATACCAAATGCGCGCGTCGCTAATCAAAAGTCTTGCTAAAGCTACCCTACGCTTCTGCCCAGCTGACAGCTTATAGCAAGGGATATCGGTATAACCCGCCAAACCAAGAGACTCCAGAGCATTTAAAACAGAGGAGGAATCTAATTGGGACATAGCCATCCACGCCAAATTTTCTTCTGCAGTAAGACTCAGCTTGACCGCCGACTGATGCCCAATAAATAAAATATCAGACAGGTACTCTAGCCGACATTCGATGATGCTTTTACCGCAATACAGAATAGTTCCTTCACAAGGTTGCAATGCCGTAGTTAATAACCGTAACAGCGTCGTTTTACCGCTTCCATTTGGACCCTCGACCTGAAGAATATCCCCCGCATCAAGATGCAGGTGATCACAATTAACCACCGTTGTATCGTCACGCTCAAAGCGAAGGTTTTCGATTGTTATAAGAGATGGATTTCCCACCGACAAGCCTCGATATGAGTTGATTTTCAGTGGCATATTATGCCAAAAATAGGAGCCAATATGTTGGCTTTAATATAAATAATTACGCCTAAGATAGGTTACAGCATCCATAGTCCGCATCGTCATTCGAATCCTATGCTTCCACCTGCCTTCGCTTAAAGGCCTCTTCGAGCCTTAACTCCATGCAGCGTCAACCATCAAAGTCAAAAGACACTTGTTGCTTTTCGCTCACAGCCTCTCTTTGTCAGTGCTAGCAACCTCAGGATGATTGGTGTTTTTAGCGCTGTCTAGATCACTTAAACATTCTAACTCATCACTCGTAAAGAAATTTTCTAACTAAAATTGAACTCCAAAATATCGCCCATCACTATTTTAAAATAAATAACCCTAAGAAGATTCTCCATCAAGCTTAAAAAAGCTTTCCCAGAACTAGTCATTAAATCGTGTCAGCTCCATTAACCAGCCAGTCTTGGGGCTAACAATAAAACCCAAATATCAACCAATGAAGAGTTTCGATTGAGCTCCCAACCCATGCCATTTACAATGCATCAAATCTTTGGAATTGTTTATGAAAATTTACCGAGTCGGCGGCGCCGTTCGCGACAAATTACTCGACTACCCCAGTTATGAAAACGACTGGGTGGTGGTTGGTAGCTCCCCAGAAGAAATGACGAAACTCGGTTATCAGCCTGTAGGAAATGACTTTCCGGTGTTTATTGATACCGATACTGGAGAAGAATACGCCCTAGCTCGAACCGAAAGAAAATCAGGAGTGGGTTACCAAGGGTTTACTTTTCATACCGCCTCAGACATCAGCCTAGAGGATGACTTGATCCGGCGTGATTTGACCATCAACGCCATGGCCGAAGATGCCGACGGAACTATTACCGACCCTTACGGCGGTCGCGCAGACCTAACTAACAAAGTACTTCGCCATGTGTCTGGTGCTTTTGTAGAAGACCCTCTAAGAGTGCTTAGAGTTGCCCGATTTGCAGCTCGTTACCATCATCTAGGCTTTACTATCGCGCCGGAAACTAAGGAGCTAATGAAGGCCATCGTTTGTCGCGGCGAACTCTCGCATTTAGTGGCTGAGCGGGTATGGAAAGAGACTGATCGCGCACTTTGTGAAAAATCACCTGACATCTTTATTCAGACATTACGCGACTGTGGAGGTTTAGCTGCTCTTTTACCCGAGGTAGACAGTCTTTTTGGTGTTGCTCAAAGAGCCGATTATCACCCTGAAATTGATACCGGAATTCATACTTTAATGGCGCTACAGCAAGCTGCAATACTGTCTGACAAGCCCGCTATTAGATTTGCCGTATTGGTTCATGACCTAGGAAAAGGTATAACCCCCGACCACATCTTGCCGAGTCATTCAGGGCATGAAGCGAGAGGTCTGCCCCTAGTAAAATCGGTTTGTGACCGGCTCAAGGCGCCCAATGAACATCGACAGCTAGCGATGATTGTTACTGAATTTCACCTGCTTTGTCACAAGGCACTAGAATTACGGCCGGCAACTTTATTAACACTATTGAAAACCGTAGGCGCCATAAAGTCCTTGGCAAAGTTAGAGGACTTCTTAACCTGCTGCACTGCTGACGCAAGAGGCCGCACAGGCTTTGAAACTAGAGACTACGCGTCTGGCCCATACCTTCGCGCCGCGGCGCAAGTCCTTCAGACACTAGATATTTCCGATATAGTCAACTCGGGGATTAGCGGTGCCGAAATTGGCCAGCAGCTAATATTGCGACAAACAGAGGCTCTTCAGCAATTAAAAAATAATTATCACTCATAAACAAAGGTTTAGCTCATGCAGGAACAGGACCAACAACCCGTTATATTAATTACCGGAGCAGCACGACGCATCGGCGCCGTAACAGCGAATCTATTTCACGCTAAGGGTTATCGGGTAATTATTCACTATAATCGTTCTGCCTCGGACGCTGACAAGCTCTGTAGGAAATTAAATGAGCGAAGAGGGGACAGTTGCCTGTTGGTGCAATGCGACCTCAACGAGATGGGCGGACTGGATAAAATAGTCGATCTGGTTAGATCTGTAGGACGCCTAGATATCTTAGTTAACAACGCTTCAAGCTTTTATCCGACGCCCATTAATTATTGCGACGAAAATCAATGGGATGACCTTATCAACAGTAATCTCAAAGGACCGTTTTTCCTATCGCAAAAGCTAGCAAAGATATTAACCAAACACCACGGAAGCATTGTTAATATTTCCGATATGCACGCTAGACAGGCCCTAGCAAACCACCCTATTTATTCTATTGCCAAGGCTGGCAATATAGCTATGACCAAAACGTTGGCCAAAGAACTTGGGCCTAGTGTACGCATTAATAGCGTGGCACCAGGCGCCATACTCTGGCCCGAGCATGAATCGGACGATGCAGTAAAGCAAGATTCAGTCTTGAGCAAAGTACCAATGGGTAGATTAGGAACCGAAGACGACATCGCTCAAACGGTCTACTTCCTGGCCGTTGAGGCGACCTACATGACGGGCCAAACCATCGCTGTAGACGGCGGCAGTTCAAATAGCTTGTGAGATTATGAGGATTGCCGAAGGTAAAGCAGGGCTTTAAATGGTAAGATTTTTACCTTGCCAGATAAAGGGCACCGGCCACAGTTTTTGCTTGCTTTTATCATAGCACTGCCAGTGTTTAGAATAACTTTGGCCAGTGACAGGATGGTTAGTGTCAGGTGCAATTTCTGCCAAGGGTAAAAGTACGAAGGCGTTCTTCAGCACTTCATCCCGAGGCAGTTCAACACCGTCGACTTCTCCACTAATATTATCCATGGTCAATATATCAATATCTAAACTACGCGGCCCAAAACGGGGAGCACTGCGGTCGCGGCCGTTGTCGTTCTCAATTTTTTTAAGAATGATAGATACTTCACCCAGTGAACTCTCAGAATAAATACCAGCGACAAGATTTAAAAAATTATCGCCTTGAAAACCAACTGAATCACTCTCATAAACCGATGACAACGTTAATTCACCAAAGCACTCAGCAAGGGCGTCCAACCCTGCACTAATGCGCAAATAGCGTTCAACATTGCTGCCAAGACTTAGGTAAATAAGTGCCACTAGGGGCGTTCTCCTCGTTCAATAATAATGCCAACATCTTGAGAGCCTCTTAACGCACCAGGTTTACTCACGCGCAGCTTTAACCAGGGCACCGAGAATTCATTGCGCACAACCGAAGCAATCTCTTCTGCCATCCGTTCAACGAGCAAAAATTCACTCTGCTCAATAAATTTAATCAGACGCTTGGCGATGGATTTATAATTAAGCGCATACTGAATATCATCCGTCTCGGCCGCCTTAGAAATATCGTGGGCCATCTCTAAATCTAGGCTAATTGTTTGCTTAACCTCCCTCTCCCAATCATAGATCCCTATGATGGTCTCGATACGCAGATCTCTTATATAAACAATATCCATCAAATAAATTCCTGTTATTAACTTACGCTATTAATGCTAGATAACTGATCAAGAGGCCATCTGGGGGTCGCCGAAATAAGTAGTGGATTGCGCTCTCCCGCTAATAATCTCTGGCAACCAGCGAAAGCAACCATAGCGCCATTATCAGTGCAAAACTCATGACGTGCATAAAATACCTCGACACCCTCTTTCTCAAGGGCGACCTCTAGCTTGTACCTTAACCGTGTATTAGCTGATACCCCACCGGCAATGACCAACCTCTTCAACTCAGTTTGCCTCATCGCCCGACGACATTTAATGACTAAGGTATCAACCACCGCCTCTTGAAATCCAGCACAAATATCTCGCACGGTCAGATCATCCGGTAATAGGCTCTCTCCTCTGTGCTTTTCAATAAGATTGCGAGTATGAGTTTTTAGGCCAGAAAAGCTGAAATCTAAACCCGGTCGATCAGTCATCGGCCGAGGGAAGGAAAATCGATCAATCTCGCCCTGATCTGCCATGGCAGCAAGAACCGGCCCACCCGGATAATCAAGATCAAGCATCTTAGCGGTTTTATCAAAGGCCTCTCCAGCCGCATCGTCTAGAGACTCACCTAGCAGTTCATATTCACCGATAGCGGCGACTGAGACTAACTGCGTATGGCCTCCGGAAACCAAGAGCGCCACAAAAGGGAATTCAGGAGGTTTCTCTTCAAGCATCGGAGCCAAAAGGTGAGCTTCCATATGATGCACACCAATCACAGGAATATCCAAGGCAAAGCCAAAAGCTGTCGCCATAGAACCACCCACCATTAGCGCACCCAACAACCCTGGACCGGCAGTATAGGCAATGCCATCTAGCTGTTTTTTATTAACGCCCGCCTGAGTGAACACATCATCCAGCAAAGGTAAAATTTTGCGCACGTGGTCACGGGAGGCTAGCTCAGGCACTACACCGCCGTACTCGGCATGAAGTTTGACCTGAGAATAAAGTGTATGTGCGAGCAAACCCCTTTCGCTATCATAGATAGCTACACCAGTTTCATCGCAAGACGTTTCAATACCTAAAACAAGCATCTAAAGCAGACTCTCAGCAAAAGTTAGTATACAAAAGCATAATTATAACAACAGTTGTCGGTGCAAAGTTAAACCCTTGAGCATAGATTTAAAAACTTGGCATTTTAAGGTAAAAAAGACTCGCAAAACCAAGGCAAAAACCTTTGCATCAACTACGCTAAGTGTATAGACTACGCGCCCTTGAATGGTTGGTTTCAAGTTGACCTCTCTTACAAGATATTTTCACTACAGGATTAAGAATACATGCCAAGTGTGCGCATTAAAGAAAACGAGCCCTTTGACGTAGCCTTACGTCGTTTCAAACGTTCTTGCGAAAAAGCCGGTGTTCTGGCTAAAGTTCGCAGCTGTGAGTTCTACGAAAAACCTACCTGGGTACGCAAGCGTAAAGCAGCGGCCGCAGTGAAGCGAAACCAAAAGCAGGTTTCTCGAGAATCACGCAAGTTTATTCGGCTTTACTAGTCACTAAACAGGTTTCATTATGTTTGATGCAAAGTAATAACAAGGAGCGCCAATCGGGCGCTTTTTGTGTTTCTGGAATTCATAACTTTTATCTCGAGGTATCTCATGTCGATGAAAACGCAACTCACTGATGCAATGAAAAATGCAATGCGCTCAAAAGACAAACCACGCCTTAGTGCCATTAGGCTGATGCTCTCAGATGTAAAGCGTATTGAGGTAGACGAACGCATCGAGGTCAGCGATGAGAGACTCATAGCCATTCTCGATAAGATGATCAAGCAACGGCGGGACTCTATAACTCAGTACGAATCAGCCGGTCGTCAAGAACTTGCAGATATTGAAATCGGTGAGATCAACGTTATTCAGGAATTTTTGCCAGTTGCCCTTACTGAGGAAGAAATCAGCACTATGATTGCCGAAGCTATTAGCGCTGCTGGCGCTGAATCAATGCGTGACATGGGGAAGGTCATGGGTATTCTAAAACCACAAATCCAAGGGCGTGCCGACGGCGGCGCAGTCAGTGGACTCGTCAAGACAGCTTTAAACGGTTAATGGCAGTTTCTTTCCACGGTGAAGTCGTTACACTGTGGTTAACATGACCAATAACGTGCAAGACTCATGGCTGGACTAATACCGCAAACCTTTATTGATGATTTACTCGATCGCGTTGATATTGTCGACGTGGTCAACGGCCGCGTTCAGCTCAAAAAAGCAGGCAAAAACTATAAGGCCTGCTGCCCCTTTCATGAAGAAAAAAGTCCCTCTTTTACCGTCGCTCAAGACAAGCAGTTTTACTACTGTTTTGGTTGTGGTGCTGGCGGCAACGCTCTGGGTTTTGTTATGGAGTTTGATCGACTTGATTTCTTGCCAGCTGTAGAAATGCTAGCTAAAAATGCTGGCATGGAGATTCCTCGGGTCGCAGCCCCCGATCAACAAGCGGTCAAACAAAAAGATAATCTATTTTCAATGTTAACCGAGTCAGATAAATTTTTTCGCCAACAACTTAGAACACATAAGGCAGCAAGCTCCGCGGTCGAATACTTAAAAGGGCGAGGCCTGAGCGGAAAAATTGCAGCCCAATTCGGGGTGGGATACGCCCCGCCAGGATGGGACAACCTATTAAAAGCATCGGGCACCGATACTGACAAAATAAAGCTACTGGACGAGTCCGGCATGATTATCGTTAAGCCGGAAGAAAAAAAACAGTATGACCGATTTCGTCACCGCATTATGTTTCCTATTCGCGATCAACGAGGTCGTACTCTAGGTTTTGGAGGGCGGGTGTTGGACGACAGCACGCCAAAGTACCTCAACTCCCCAGAAACTCCGGTATTCCATAAAGGCCGCGAGCTCTATGGCTTGTATGAAGCACGTCAATCACTGAAAGAAATTCCCTGTTTAATTATGGTGGAGGGCTATATGGACGTGATTGCCCTAGCCCAATACGGAATTGCCAATGCCGTAGCCACACTCGGCACGGCGCTGACAGAGAACCATCTGCAAAAATTATTTCGATACACCTCTGAGTTAGTATTCTGCTTTGACGGCGATAATGCGGGTAGGCGAGCAGCAGCCCGATCTTTAGAGATCGCCCTGCCGGAGATGCGCGATGGTGTCTCAGCAAAATTTCTATTTTTACCCGACGGTGAAGACCCCGACACAATGGTTAGAGCCCTTGGTACCACTGCATTCCAAGAACGAATCACTAAAGCACTGCCGCTTTCAGAATTTTTGTTCGAACAACTTAGCGAGGGTATCGACGCTTCAACAGCAGACGGCAAAGCCCGATTGAGTAAAGTCTGCGCGCCACAAATTAATCGAATCCCACAGGGAGTCTTTCGCCAACTGATGCTTGAAGAACTCTCCCGAAGAACAGGGATATCAGCTGACAATCTCAAAGATTATGTAGCGACTCACATTACACCTCAACAACGTGCCGCAGCAGCAAAAGAAGCCGCACCAGAAGAAGTCCGCACTGACTCCTACGACCATGCTGCGCAGCAAGGTGCACACCATTACGCCGAATTTGACGGCTCTTTAGAACCGGATGACTTTCCTATCATCAACCACACTAGAGCGTCAAAAATTCGTCTTTCACCGGTAAAATTTTTAACCGCATTGCTACTCAATCACCCCGCACTAGCTGAATCTGTTGAAGATATTGAGTTTTTAAGCTTGTCATCAGACGAAGATACTCAGCTATTTCTTAGAGTTCTCGACGTGGCGAAAAAAAACCCACACTACAAACCATCCCATATTTTTGCCTACTGGCTAGGCACTCATGGCAACCAAGCAGAAACCAAAATATTACAGTCTCTGGCCGCCAGTGAGCTCTACCATCCCCCAGTTGGCACTGGCAGGGACGATCATCAGGAATTTAGTGACGCTCTTAAGCATGTCACACAAACTGCATTTGAAGCACTTCCGATTCAAGATAAAGCAACATATTTGCTCGAGCTTAAAGTGCTTGGCGAGCGAGAAATCAAGCAGTTACATAAAATACGCCTGCAGCTGCCAAGCGACCCACAATCGGTTGAACTAAAAAACAAGATAAAACAACGACTTGTAGTCTAAACTAACAAATATGAAATAAGCTGAATAAACAACATTTTGTCAGGGACAAGGCGTTTTTTATTCGCTATAATTGCGCGCTATTTTTCAACCCTCAACTACGCAAGATTGCCCTATGACTGAAAGCACTGATAAGCAACAATCCGGCATCAAAGATCTCATCGCTAAAGGCCGTGAGCAAGGGTACCTTACCTACGCGGAAGTTAACGATCACCTTCCAGAAGATATTGCAGATCCTGAACAGGTCGAAGATATCATCCAGATGATCAACGACATGGGCATTACAGTCTACGAGACTGCGCCCGACGCCGAGACTTTATTGATGATCTCAGGTGACAATACTCCTGATGAAGTCGCAGCCGCCGAAGCCGCAGCTGCCCTGGCGTCAGTTGAGTCAGAACAGCACCGCACCACAGATCCTGTGCGTATGTATATGCGTGAAATGGGTTCAGTTGAGCTGCTGACACGAGAGGGTGAGATTGAAATTGCTAAGCGCATTGAGGAAGGCACTCGAGAGCTAATGTCCGCTGTTGCCGAATGGCCATCCAACGTTGCTGCTGTGATCGCTCAGTGGGACAAAGTCATTGCTGGCGAGAAGAAGCTAACCGACCTTATCAGCGGTTACCTTAACCCGATGGAGCATGTGCCATCAGCACTAGCCCAGCAGCAGGCCGCTGAGGCCGCTGAAGCAGAGAGGATTGCTAACGGCGAAGAAATCGAGGAAAAGGAAGAAGAGGAAGAGCACGAAGGTGGCCTCGACCCCGAAGTGGCGACAGAGCGCTTTGAAGATATTCGCAAGCAGCTGATTAAAGCAGAGAAATCAATTGCCAAAACCGGCAGGTCCAGTGATGCGACGCTCAAACAAATGGTCGAGTTAGCAGAGTTGTTTAAATATTTAAAACTTACTCCTAAGCAGTTTGATCCTTTGATTACCTTAATCCGAGTCTCGGTGGAAAAAATCCGCAAAGAAGAACGGAATATTATGAAGCTCTGCATTCGCTTCGCAAAAATGCCACGAAAAGAGTTCATAAAGTCATTCCCTGGTAATGAAACCAACCTTAAATGGACTGGCTCTTTAGTAAAAGCCAAAGCTGACTATTCCGCAGGCATCACCAATCAAGAAGTTGAAGTTTTACGGTCACAGCGCAAGCTGGCACAGGTAGAGAAAGCTAGCGGGCTCTCTATCCTGCAGATTAAAGACATCAATCGCCGGCTTACTATTGGTGAAGCAATGTCTCGCCGAGCCAAGAAAGAAATGGTGGAAGCTAACTTGCGCTTGGTAATTTCTATTGCTAAAAAATATACTAATCGCGGCCTCCAATTTTTGGATCTTATCCAAGAAGGCAATATCGGCCTAATGAAAGCAGTCGACAAGTTTGAGTACCGTCGTGGTTACAAGTTCTCGACCTACGCCACCTGGTGGATTCGACAGGCTATCACTCGATCAATCGCCGACCAAGCGCGTACCATTCGTATTCCAGTACATATGATTGAGACGATCAACAAACTCAATCGCATTTCGCGGCAAATGCTTCAAGAAATGGGCCGTGAACCTACTCCTGAAGAGTTGTCTGAGCGCATGGAAATGCCAGAAGATAAGATTCGCAAAGTACTGAAGATTGCTAAAGAACCTATTTCCATGGAAACGCCTATTGGTGAAGATGAAGATGCCAGCATTGGTGATCTCATCGAAGATAACACTATTGCACAGCCAATTGATGAGGCGACTAAGAACAACCTTACAGAGTCAACTCGTGGTGTTCTAAGTAGCTTAACCGCTCGGGAAGCCAAGGTGTTACGCATGCGTTTTGGTATCGATATGAATACGGATCATACTCTTGAAGAAGTGGGCAAACAATTTGATGTGACAAGAGAACGAATTCGTCAGATTGAAGCCAAGGCCTTACGTAAACTACGCCACCCGACCCGTTCGGATCATCTGCGTAGCTTTATTGACGAGTAATATTAATTAAGGGCCCATAGCTCAGCTGGTTAGAGC
>JAPKEJ010000050.1 GCA_028822155.1 Porticoccaceae bacterium | reverse complement strand
GTTAATCCTGTCACCACTAATGAGTCTGTTCCGCACGCCATAAGTTGGTCAGATAAATCAGTCTCAAAAAAAGAGCTAGCCCACTGTTTTTCAATCAAAGGTTCACTAGATCGTCGCTCCAACCTTGCATCAACCTTAATCCAATGAGAATTTGGCGTTAGGCAATCCAATGCAGGTATTTTTTGCCGAAACACGCTTGCCTGACTGTCATTATGATAGACGACAGTAGTGAAAAAGATCGGTAGTTTTTGTCGACGAAACTCCGCTAATAAAATCTTATTTGCAGTTACTACGTCAGGACATGCTGTTCCTAGCGCGCAACTAGGGTCCGTAAACCCATTTACCACATCTACAACTATAAGAGCTGGAGTTAAACCCAAATTAAGGGTTCTAGAAATTAAGGTCATAGTCTGTACTCTGCTAAAATTTGCTTCTTTGTAACGATCGCAGGCCGCAGGCTTATCAATGAATGCCCTCAACATATCGCGATTTTATTACTTGATCAGACTGAGGTGCCATTCTTACAGGAGCGTTTTTTTTAACTGTTTTAGATAGGGGCACAAGGTTCATAAAAGATCTTGCGCTCTTTTAGCGCTACGATTTAATTTTATTTGCCTGTCAAAGATTACGTAACGCTCGTTTTAAAATTTTGCCAGTTGAACCTCGAGGCAACTCAGTGACAAATTCGAACGATTTAGGAGACTTGTAGCCAGCCAAGGTTTTACGGCAATGATCGTTTAAAGTCTCAGAATCGACACTGTGGTTTTCTCTTAAAACCACATAGGCCTTTACAGATTCACCCCAGTAAGTATCCGGCACACCAATAACTGCAGCATCAGAAAGGGCAGGATGTTCATAAAGAACCTCTTCAATTTCTCGAGGGTAGATATTTACACCCCCAGAGATAATCATATCCATCTTTCGGTCAATCAAATAAACAAAACCTTCTTCATCAAGCCGAGCTAGATCTCCAGCTGAAAACCAACCGTCTAACATAGCATTAACAGATAATGTATTGCCCCAATAGCCTGAAAAAAGGTAGGGGGAACGGCTATATAATTCCCCAACCTCGCCTGGTTGCACCGGCAGCCCTTCTTTAGTCAGAACTTTAGTCTCCGTGCAGGCAAATCCAAGACCGACACAACGCTCCTTTCTCAATTGATCAGCCGGGCGTAAATTACAAACAATTCCCGCCTCGGTTGACCCATAAGTCTCATGTAATATTCCATGGCCAAAATAGCCAACCACCTTCTTTTTTAGCGCCTGAGGCAGCGCCGATGCATTAGAAATTATAGTTTTGATCTGGTTAGATTTTAAGCCCTCAAGTTGTTGCGCGGGTAAATTAAAGATAGCCTGAAAGTGTGTGGGAACCATAAATACATTGGTTATATCTAATTCTTTTAGTTTTTCTAAGGTACTGGCAGCTTCAAATTTCGGGGAAATTTCACAATATCCTCCAAAGAAAAGTGCAGCAATAGCAAATGAAAATCCAGCCCCATGAAATAAAGGCGCCACAGCCAACGTCCGATCATCTGGGGTATAACAACCATATTCTGAGGCCATACCAAGAAAGGTTAATACCCGAGATCGGTGCGATAACATTACACCCTTGGGTTTCCCTGTAGTTCCAGCGGTATAAACAATAGCGAAAATATCGGTCTCTGAAAGAGGGCCAAGCTGATAGTCGACGCTAGCCTGTGTCAACCACTCCTCATAGTCATCACCTATCACTACCAGCTCCTTCACACTAGGCAATTGGGAAAGATCTATTTGAGGCATTGCTGAGGAATGCACAAAAATCATTGATGCATCGCAGTCTTCACAAATATACTTAATCTCAGTAGACGTTAACTTTGGATTCAATGTAACTACAATCAGGCCAGCTTGGGCGATACCTATGGAGAGCTCAGGATACTCTATACAATTAGGCGCAATAAGAGCGACTCTATCGCCCTTATTCAAACCGGCAATGTTTCGAACACCATTGGACACTCTGTTGATGCGTTCCGCCAGTTCTCCATAGTTCAGACTGCGCGCTCCCTCACCCAAGGCAACTTTATTAGGCTTGTGTTGGGCCGCACATCTAACGCCATAACCAATATCTAAGGCAAGGTAGGCTTGATTGTCGAACTTATCTTTCATCCTTTAACTCTCACTATATTGAAGACGAGCATCAATATTTTTATAATTTAAAAATTCGTTTAGCATTAGTGCTGAGAAATTTCTCCATTACAGGTTCCGATATACCCAGCTGTTTGATTTCATCCATTGCTCGTTCTGGACTGATCACAGGCCAATCAGTTCCAAATATAACTTTGTCTTGACCATATGTTTTTAAATAATGAACAAATGAATCAGGCCAGTACTTAGGAGCGTAAGCATCAGATCCTATATAAACATTCTCATGCTTCCAGGCCATGGATATCATTTCATCTGTCCAAGGGATCCCAATATGAATTCCGATCAATTTAAGATCTGGAAAGTCGATGGCGACTTGATCGAGGGTAATCGGCCGACCCACACTAGGCAGGCGTCTTTCACGCGAATACACCAAGTTGTGGCCTACTTGCATCATAATAGGAATATCAAGCTCACAGCACTTGGCATAATAAGGGTAATATTTAGCATGATCCGGAGCCAACTCTATCCAGTGTGGGTACAAATGCGCCCCAACAAAGCCTAATTCGCGAACTGCATACTCAAGCTCACGAACACCATCCATGCCGCGATAGGGATCAATCCCTGCTAAGCCTGAGAAGCGATTAGGATATTTCCTGCACACGGCTGCCACTTGCTCATACGGAATTTCAAACGAGCCGCGCATCCGTTGATCGCCTGCTCGAACAGCAATTAATAATGAGCGATCAATCCCAGCTCGATCCTTCATACCGATATAATTTTCAATGGACACACCTTTTCTCCACTCTGTGGGGAAACGTATTTGCTCCAAAAAATGCTCGTCGAGCCCGGTTTGTCCATTGTTCACTTCATACTCAGTAAACAAGTTACATACCGTATCGATTGCCATTACCATATTGACCTCTTCACCTTAAAAACTGTAGCCTATATATAAAATTGATTGCCACTTGCAAATATGCCATCAAAAATTGCATTAGAAGGCTATTACTCATGTAGAGAGCTATTCACAACAGACCTTCATTGTAGAAGAGCCTTTAAAAGATTGCCAATATATTTTACATATATGATTATATTTTTCATATAGCTGAATTATTAAAATTTATTTATGCTAAGATTATTACCTTAAAATACTATAATTAACTGGCTTTAGGAGATGGCGACTTGCACATTATCTTTCATAACTTTATCGCTTTTGTTCATGTTTTCTTGTTTGTCTTTGCGATAGGGGGCGATATCGCGGTCCACTATATTGGCCAGTACCTCACCAGAGATAAGCTAAGCCTGGAGGAGCGGCTGCGGGTGCGCCAGATGAGATTTATTGTTGATATGTCGGCTCGCTCAGCTCTAGTTCTATTACTCCCTGTTGGATTTACCCTAGCTCAAGCATATGGCTCACCTATTTCGGGTAACTGGTTAGTCACATTATGGATGGCCTCCCTCTTATGGTTGCTGTTGGTCTGGCTTGTCCACGTCAATAAAGGCACTCCATTAGGTGAGCGTTTAGGTAAATTGGACATTGGCATCCGATATGCAGTCATAATCGCTATGGCATCCTTTGGAGGTTACTGCCTAATCACAGGCGGCCCTATAGCGCACACCTGGCTCGCCATTAAAATTGTGTTGTTTGCTGTTATATTACTCAATGGTCTCTGGATACGTCAGATTGTTAAACGCTGGCCGGCTGCGTTCGAGCTGGTTAAAGCTGGCGGGCAAGATGCCGTGCGCGGCGAAGTATTAATTAAAGAACTACAAACCAAAACAAATCGAGCCGCTTTATGTATTTGGATTTTGGTTGTTTTGATGGCGTTTTTTGGTGAAGTTAAACCTTACTAGAAAATTTATATTGTTTAAAAAGACTCATATGGAAATAACCTATTTTAATATTTGTCTCATGGAGTCTCGCTAATGACCGATGCAAACCACAAGCCTAAACGTCAAACACGCGTTGGCCCATATGAATCCCTACGTGATTATATCGAAGCCATAGAGACCTGCGGCCAAGCCCTGCATATAAGTGGGCTCGATCAAGATGCCTATGAAGCAACGGGCTTTATGTACAGGCTCATTGATAAACTAGGATGGGCAGACGCTCCAGCTGTAATCTTCAAGGATATCAAAGTTAATGGCCAATGGCATGAGGGACCGGTCATTGCAAATCAATATGGCCGCTGGCAATTCGAAGGGCTCGCTTTTGGAGTAGATCCCGCTAATGACGAACAAAGTAAAGTTTATCAGAATGTATTGGCCAAACTTGAAAGCTTAGCCACGACAGATAAGCAATGGCAGGAAATAGAACCTATTGAAATAAGCCCTGAAGATGCCCCTTGTAAACAAGTGGTCGTTCCTGAAGATGATATAAACATCCTTGATTTCCCTTTTATGCAAACTAATCCTGCAGATGGGGGTCCCTATATTAATACGGGTAGTGTAATCCTTGAAGATCCTGAACGAGGACGCAACGTGGGTACCTACAGATGCCAAATCAAAGGCCCTCGAAAGATTGCCATTAACCCAGAAAAAAATCAGCATGGGTGGACCTTTTTAATGGACATGAAGGCTCGAGGTGAGACCTCTGCCAAGGTCGCAATCGTACTAGGTGCTGATCCAGTGACTTTTGCCATGAGTAGTTCTAAAACTACTCGCCTGGGGCAAGATGAGCTCTTTGTCGCTGGTGGCTTTATAGGTAAGGCCTTAGAAGTGGTCCAATGCGAAACTAATACTCTAAAGGTACCTGCAAATGTTGAAATGGTTATCGAAGGAGAAATTCCTTTCGACTTTGAGCCTGAGGGCCCATTTGGAGAGATGTACGGGTATATAGGGGAGCGTAAAGAAGAAAATTTTTATATGAACGTCACTGCGGTAACTCATAGAAAAAAACCGATGTTTGTAAACCAATTTACAGGCGTCACTAGGAGCTTCCTTACGTCGCCAATGGAAGTCACCACTAATATGAGCATGAAAAAGCTATTCCCCAATATTCTAGGAATACATTTTCCACTACAAACACCCGGCTTTTGCTTTATTAGTATTAAAAAAGAAGCGGCAGGTGATGCGATAACCATTGGTCGCAATATGGCGACTACTTTGAAGATAGCTAAGATAGCTATCGTCGTAGACGAAGATGTAAATATACACAACACTACTGAAGTAATGCATGCTGTTGGAGCGCGGTGGCAGCCTTACCTAGCGAGTGAATTAATTGAAAAGGCGGGTGCTATGGGTGGAGACCCAAGTGCGTCAACTCGAGGTACCGGTAGTCGTATCGTTGTGGATGCAACACGCCAATTACCTGAAGAGGGTGGCCCGAAGAAATACTCCCCAATGAATCGGGCGTGCTTAATTAAAGCATTTCCGGATATTTTTGAGTTAGTTGACGAAAAATGGTCTGAAACCATTGACGCTTGGAGTGCTGATAAATAACCAATTTAAGATTTATTATACTTCTCAGGTCTACTCTCTAATAAAGTCAATAATTGCACCAAACCAAGTCTCTGGCTCATCGCGAATGACATATGAGGTTCCACCCTCAATCTCAACTATTGAAAAATCTGGCCTAAGTCGGACAAGCCGATCAGCCACAAAGTGAAGTATGTCTCCCGTGTTGGTGACCACTAAGGTAGGCGCAGTAACTGATTTAATTGCGTCGGTAATGTCATAGCTAAATGCAGCATGGTGCGCATACCAGTGTTTTTCACCCGCCCAGAGAGTATGGAGAGCTGCCATATGCGAAGACTCTAGAGTTGATACCCCGCGCGACATTTTATCTATCAGACTCCACAAATTAGATAGATGAACCCCGTCAGGCTTAGCACTGAAATCCATATGTGGCCTGGCCAATCTCTCCTCACGCTCTTCCGTGGTGTACCAAGGAAGCCCATGTATCACTAGACTCTCCACTCGGTCGGGGCTAGCATACGCCATTTGACAGGCCATTGAAGCACCCGTGTGATGACCGATGACTATAGCCTTATCTACGCTCAGGTGATCTAACAACTGTTTAAGGACGTCGGCATATTCAGGAATGCTAGGAGGCTCAGTGGTGCCCTCAGATAGCCCATATCCCGGCATGTCTGGCGCAATTACCTGAAATCCAGCGTCAATCAATAACGGGATTACATATAGGAATTGCAGTGCCGACTGAGGATCTTGATGCACCAACAACAAAGGTTTCCCTTGCCCTCCGATCCGATAATGAACTTGACCCATGGAGGTGTCTGCGTATGCTTTGCGTATTTTATGCTCCATCTATTTAACCTCTTAATACTCCAAGTTACTGGTTTCAAAAAAGCTATCCCAAAATATTAAACCGTAGGCTTAATGTTGCCATTCAACCGGAAGAAATTCTTGGGGTCGTACTTATTCTTTATTTTTACTAATCGCGGGTAATTAGCACCATAGCTAACAGCGACCTCCTCCTGTGTTTCGTCCATCATCTCATTAATATAAAACCGGTCCGAAACATAGGGTGTAAGTGCATCCCAATAATCTTTACCCCACTTTATATTCTTGGTTGAGAGCGCGGGATCAATCCAGCTTCCACCCAGCTCCAGATCCCATTTAGCACCACGGTGTGGCCAGGCAGTAGCATCTGGAGCAAGATCATCAATCGCACCACCAAATCGGATAAGGCGCATAGTGTTATGTCTGCCCGGCGAGTGACGCCACTTTTCCATCATCACATCTATTAAATCGGGATTATACTCATCCATGGTACGACCTCGAATATAGTACTTGGTGCCATGAGGATTGCCCGCGTCTAGCAAGGTTTGCTGTCTTAAAAAAGTCTTAGGTCTTATGAGGTCAGCGATCGGCTTACCTAGCTTGCGATAAGATTTTAAAACTTTCTCACCCTCTTTAGGCGATCCCATATAAGCAAAACCAGCCATTAGAAATGGTTCGCCGGACGGTTTAAGGCTCATTGCCGCACTCATATTCAATTCCCGAGGGGCATCTAACGAATAATCAAAGTAACGGTTAAACATATCTTTCGCATCGGCCATAGAATAAACCATAACACCAGACAATATTTCAGAATCAAGCTTATGCATACGAAAGGTAAAGGACGTGACGATACCAAAATTGCCACCGCCGCCACGAACAGCCCAAAATAAGTCGGTATTCTCATTCTCATTCGCTGTTCGAAGCTTACCGTCGGCCGTCACGATTTGTACGGACAACAAATTATCACTTGATAGCCCCATCGAGCGCATATTGATGCCTATACCTCCACCCAAGGTTAGCCCGGCTATACCGGTATGTGAGACGACTCCAGCGGGGACAGCCATTTTATGTGCCTGAGTTGCAACATCCATCTCCCTCAATAAAACACCGGCCTCAGCAGTAGTTGTCATGGTTATTGGATCAGCTGAAAGATTGCTCATCTTCGATAAATCAATTAACAGCGCACCATCTGCAACCGCCTTCCCGCTGATACCATGACCACCGCCTCTCACCGAAACTAAAAGATCATGTGTTCTTGCAAAATTCACCGCGTTAACCACATCATCCGAATCGATACATTGGGCAATTAAGGCGGGTCGCTTGTCGTCAGCTAATCCATTCCATAGCTTCCGTTCTTGGTGATAATGAGGCGTCGAACTTAAGAGTAGTTTCCTTTGCAGACTTTTGGCTAAATCCGACACATCAGCGCGCTTAAGCGCCATTATTTTGCCTGTACGAGATATACAGGCTATTTCTGATGGGATATCTGATGCTCGAGAAAATGGAATGTAAGAGGCGGTTATAGCTCCAAGGGTACTTTTTACAAAATCTCGTCGTTTCATGACTTGTCTCTTTAACATTCAGTAAAAAATATATGCTTTTTATTATGGGTGATCGACTTGTAATTAATGAACGGCTACAGTTCCAGTGCTATTTTTACACCAAAACGAACCGACATATCTCGCTTTTCAAGATCAGGACTCACCGCTTCATTGCCAATGATATTATCGGTCGTTAAGCCGTTAGTCGCCTCCGGGCGGAGAATTGTGAGCAGGTCAGTATCATCTACCAACACAAATGGAAACTCGTGCCATGTCCCAATGTTTAACATAAATCCAGCCGAACCATCAAATATAAAAGCACGAACTTCATCTATATTTGGTAACTCACTTTCAGTAGGCAGGGATAGCAGCATTACAAAGGGCTTAGCGCCTAAAGAGACAAAGGTTTGAGTGTGCTTAAGGTGCCTCTCAAGGTGCGTAGCCACTAGGGGCCGGCGCTGTACTGTGCACACTGGCATTTCAGTTGTTTCATCAGATATGAATTTACCCAGGCGACGCACTTTAACGGTTCCATCATAGAGATTAATAGGTAACGGCTCGACATTTTCATTACGCCCTAAAACAACGCCAAATGGTGCTAATTCTTCTGGGGTGGCAGTTTCTACTTTAATAGTTCTAGTTTCTATTTTGTCCACAAAATCATCCTTATTAATTAATATTTTCATTAGCTGGATACATCCGCACACAAGCCTCAGCAACCGATCGTTTAATACTTTGGTAACCTGTACAACGGCATAAACTGCCCGCGAGCGCGAGCTCGATATCTTCAGCACTAGGGTGGTGGTTATCCGTTACAAGCTCTAACGCACTTAGTACAATTCCAGGAGCGCAATAGCCACACTGCAGACCTGCCTCGTCCCAAAAAGACTGCTGGATGGGATGTAACCCTCCCTTTTCGTCGAGTAACCCTTCAATCGTTGTTATCTCCGCCCTAGCAAGGGTTGCCGCCATCGTGATACAAGATTTGGCTACCTTGCCATCGATCATCACCGTACAGGCTCCACAGTGCCCTGTTTTGCAGCCTAGATGCGTTCCTTTTTTACCTATGTCATCCCGTAGCACATCCAATAAGGTTCTGCCGGCAAGCACATCAAGTTCATGAAACTCTCCATCAACGCGCAATTGAATTAATGCGCTCGTATCTAATAAATCTTCCATTGCGATGTGCTCCTTAGCGTTTAATAGATGAGGTGGTTAGGTTGCTGAGAGCCATCTCAGTGGCGCGGCGAGCAGCAATCCCAGCCATCGCCTTGCGCCATACTCCATCACCCTGTTGGTCGCTCAATGGTTCATCAATTGCATCAATACACACTTTTTCTATTGCTCGTCCAATTTCCAAAGTATAAGCACCGCCTAAATAACCGTCTAAAGCTTTAGATATGACTACTGATGTTTCAGATACTGCACCGATGACAATTCGTATCGATTTAATTTTCTCTCCATCCATTTGAATGACAGCAGCAGCATTAGCAGAGCCATAGGCACCCGCACTATTTTTCAGCTTATAGTATCCCCAGAGAACGTTAGGTAACATCGTCTTGACCAATATCTTGGTCAAAATTGAGGATGATCCGAGCCCATGACTAGAGTCGTTTTGAAGCTGCAATAAAGACATACGTTGCAACCCTTTATCGCTCAACAACTCCACATCTGCATCCAATGCTAAAAGAGCTGGTGCGATGTCATATAGTGGGTGCATAGAAACAATATTACCCCCAATAGTGCCGCGGTTATGAACCTGCCAACCGCCGCCTATTTGCTGAGCCGCATAGGCCAGCAACGGTAATCTTTCTACTATATCTTCTGTACTCTGAATATCACGGTGAACGGTTAAGGCGCCTATGGAAACCTCATCATCGTTTACATTCACGCCTTTTAGAGCCTTGATGCCGCCGATATCCACATAAACATCGGGCATCATTACGCCATAATTAATAAAGGGCATGATCTCCTGCCCGCCTGCAATTATTACGGCACCACTGCTTAGGCTGGCCAGTAATTGTGAAGCCTGTTCTAAATCGCGCGGTCTTGCATACATTGGGTGAAGACTCATCTAGTTGACTCCTTCGCCATTATTTGCGTTTTGAATTGCCGACCAAACACGTGAAGGCGTTAGAGGCATTTCGTGCATCAAAACGCCCAACGGTTCCAAGGCGTCGTTTACGGCATTAACTAATGCAGCCGCCGAACCACCAACGCCAGCCTCACCAGCACCTTTTAACCCTAAATAATTATCTGGGTTTGGACAGTCGTGATGAGCCACACCAATTGGTGGGATATCTGCCATGCGAAGCATCACGTAATCTTTGAAAGACTTCGTTAATTGAACTCCGTTGGCGTCATACTGAATATCCTCACTGAGAGCTCCACCCAAACCCATGGCAAAAGCGCCACAAACCTGTCCTTCGACCAGAATAGGGTTAATTACCTTTCCACAGTCATGAGCAGCAGCAAGGCTTAGCAAATCGATCTTCCCAGTATCTGTATCTACCTCACAAACAACGACATAGACCGCATTTGAATAACTAGGGTAGGGATTGATGCGGCCATTCTCATCTGGAGTATGACGAATTCCAGGGGGTTTAAAGGTTCTTGTAGCCTCCAGAGGAGGGTCTATACACATAGCAACATCATAGGCGCGAGTATAAGATGCGTAACAGACTTCAGCGAATGTCAGCGTGGCGTCACTTTTAGCGCTCGAGGAGAAAACTCCTGATACCAGATTAAGGGTATCAGGCTCTACTTCAAGCAGTGCGGCAGCGACAGCATTTATCTTCGCACGCACGTCTTGAGCAGCTAAAGCCACTGATCCTCCACCAACAATAGTACTTCTGCCTGAATAGTTACCAAACCCATAAGGAGAAGCGTTAGTATCGCCTTGTAAAACTTCTATTTTAGCGATATCCACCCCAAGCTCATCCGCAGCAATCTGGGCCATTGCCGTAGCATTGTGGGTACCTGGACTGGTAATTCCAGTTAATACACGCACTGTCCCATCGGGCCCAACCCTTACGGTACTTGAGTCATAACCGGCGACCATTGTTCCTGGAATCGTCCCACCTTCAGGTGTTAATTCAAATGCCACTCCTATACCTAAGTAACGTCCCTCTATGAGCGCAGCTGCTTGCTTGTCCTTCCAACCTTGATAATCAATAGTTTCAAGTGCTTTAAGAAGCACACCACTATAGTCACCAGAGTCATAAACAAGCCCGGTCGGGCTGTTGTAAGGAAATGAGTCTTTCGCAATGAAATTCTTCAATCTTAAATCAATAGGTGATATGCCCAATTGGCGGGCTGCATTATCCATTGCCAGCTCCAGAGCAATCGCTGTCGATTCCTTGCCATAACCTCTGGCAGCATTCCATGATGGTTTATTGGTCGTCACCGCATTCATGTGCACGTCGATGTTCTCTACTTTATAAGGCCCGGGCATCGTCAAACCGGTCAGAAAAACCATACCCCATCCCGGACAGGCCGAGGGAGCACCGATATTAGCAAGAACATTGTCACGTAACCCCACCATGACCCCATCAGAGTCAAACGCCATTTCTACCTTATGTTGTTGCTCTCGAGCTCCAATAAGAAGACATTCCTCCCGGCTTTCCACCCACTTAACAGGACGACCAAGAAGTTTCGCCATAAGGCATATCAAGGGTTCCTCTGGATGACCGTGCATCTTTAAGCCAAATGCACCCCCGATAGTAGAGGCTATAATGCGAATTTTATTTTCATTCATTCGCAAGGTTTCTGCTATCACTAACCGTAAAGGATGGGGGTTCTGACAGGTGCCATAGAGAGTAATACTCTCGGTATCATGTTCCCATATAGCATTGTAACAACGAGTTTCCATGGGCTGACTTGAAAACCGGTGAATCTTCACATCTGTCGTGATCACGTGGCTGGCTGCATCAAAAGCTGCCTGGGTATCCCCATTCATAAAAGGGACATAAATTAGTGTGTTATCTTCCCAGCCCGGCACAACAGAGCGAGCGCCTTTTGCCACCGCTTTCTCAACATCAATGATAGGCTCAAGCGGCGTGTAATCCACCTGAATGCGTGATGCAGCATACCGAGCTGTTCGCTCATCTTCTGCCACTACGATCGCTACTGGCTGGCCATAACACCAAGCTTCATCAACTGCCATACAAGGAAGACGAGTAGACTTACCCCCGAATATTGCCGGATTTAGGTGGTCAGTAATGCCATTGGTATGATTAAACACATCCTGCCCACAAATCGCCAAATGTACACCGGAGACTTTCTTGGCTCCAGACACATCAACACTATTAATCTTTGCTGCCGCATGGGGACTGCGAAGAATATGCGCATAAAGTTGTCCTGAAAAAGTATAGTCGTTGGTATATTTAGCCTTTCCGATTAATGGAGCTCTAGCCTCTTTTGCACGAATAGACTTACCAACGTAACTTTCTGACTCCTTTTTGTCTTCAATCATCTCGTTCACTCCTCGCTATAAAGCACCCTAAAAATGGTAACCCAATTGAGCTTCCAGTGTGCTTATGCTGCTTTTACTCTCAGCGACTAAAAATCTAGGCATAGTAGTAATTATCACAACAGATAAAGATGAGACATAGGTCAGAAAAATCCTCTTTTAAGAGATTTTTTTTAATCATTAGCCTCTCCGACAGCTCGAATTAGCACATGTGGCGCATTCGAAAACATCTTCAGGTATTGTAGAGTAGCGCTTAAAAGAATGTCAAACTATTCTACATACATGTTAATATAATTCATATACTTGAATTATATTAACAAAGGGTTTGTCTGCATACTATTTAAGGTAACCCTGAAAACGACGTGCCAATGAACTTGATATATTGTTTATCGTTTGATAACTTGAAATCGAACCGGCAAATTGAAGGTAAGACCTAAACGTTAAATATTACAAATAAAGATGAGATTAGAAAAGACGCCACAGGATCTAGGAATGAAAATGAAAATGAAAATGCACCACCTCTACATATTAATGCTGGCTGTCTCAATGAGTGTCAGTTGTGCCTATGCCAATGACGCGAAAGATTGGGACACTCTAACCTTTATTGATGTAAACGCCATGGATTGGGATGAGACTTGGACTGGCCTAAAGGGCACAAGTAAAGGTAAGAAGTTATATTCGAATGATCAGGGTGGTTTCATGCTCTATCTAGACCATGACCACGGCTGGGACTCGCTGAACAAATCGCGTCATTTCCACGATTTCCATGAGTGGGGTTATGTCTTAGATGGAAATTTCTTAATCTATGAATTTGTCAACGGAGTCCAGAAAAGCGGGTCACTCTATAACATGAAGGCCGGCACTTGGATGAGCCGCCCGCCCTATAGTATTCATGGGCATCGCGCAGATGCTATGAAACATCAACGTGTCACTCCGGGGGCTGTACAGCTAGCATTTTCGGAAGGCGGTACAAGTTATAGCCTGGACCCCACGAACAAATGGTATAGCCCAGACTGGAAAAAAGTACCTCAATTTACTAGCGCTCATTTTCAAGATACTGCCACGCCCCAAGCTATGGAATGGGAGGATGACGATCAGCTACTCGGGGCTAGCGCTAAATGGCTGAGCGATGATTTAGAAGATGGGTTTAGAGCAAAACTGATGTATGTTCCACCAGGCTGGAAACACGCAGATGGAGCACAAACAAGTTATTTTGAAAAAGCCCAACAATTCTATTATGTGCTCTTTGGTGATTTAACAGTATTTACTCAAGAAAATCCCAAAAGTACCGTCAAAAGTACGACTGTTTCTAAAGACTTTTTTATCAACAGGCCCCCAAAAAGCCTTTGGATTTGGGGTGAAGGGACTCTGTCGAAAAAAGGTGCTATGTGGCTGGAGGTCACCTACGCAGAAGGCACTCGCACCGGTAATGGTCCCATCGAAAAACCCATAATTCTTTCAAGAAAATAGGAGTGAATGACATATGTTTGATCGATTAAAAGCATGGTGGAAATTTGATGCCGAAGCGGAACAATCGAGTCCTGATAATCCGTTGACACCTTTAACCAACGAGCAGCGGCGAGACGCAATTCCACTCCTGACTATGGCTTTTGGATGGGGATTCTTAATCACTGGATTGATCGTTGGCGGGGCTCTTGGCGCTGGCGTCACCTTTTGGCCTGATTTGATCTACGTGTCATTTCTCGGCAATATTACAAACTTTGTCATAGGTGCCCTAGTTGGTTATATCGGTTATAAAACTGCTTGTAACAGCGGACTCTTATACCGGTTTGTCTATGGAGAGATCGGAGCCTATTTCCCTGTACTTTTTCTCGCGTTAGTTCTTATCTGCTGGCAAGGGATTGTTGTTGGCGCTTTTGGTTTTGCCTGGGCTCAAAGTTTTGATAGCCCTGCTTTTTACTTGGTGGCACTATTTGCAGGCGCTCTCTTTACGTGGACAACCTACTATGGTGTTCGTGGTTTGGAACTCGTTAGTGCTCCGTCAGTTGTTATTTTGATTATAGTGGGCGTCTATGCCGCCTACACCCAAGTTTCACAAGCAGGTGGAATACAAGAATTTCTTGCACTATCAGAAACCACTGCAGCGACTAATCCTATTAGCAATATGGATGCTATCAATATTGTTATTGGATCATGGATCGTCGGCGCTATTGTTATGCCAGAATATACTCGCTTTGCGAAAAACGCATGGGTAGCCCTGGCTATTCCTTTTATTGTGATGATTATCGCTCAATGGTTTCTGCAAATTATTGGCTCTGCTGGCGGTATTGTTTCTGGACAATATGACTTCACCACCTATATGCGCCTGCAGGGTGTGTTTATTGCAGGCTTAGGCCTCATTGGGATGAGTATGGCACTCTGGACTACTGGAGATGCCAACCTGTATCTTCCCGTCATTCAAACATCCAGCCTTCTGCGCAGACCTCAGAAAGTTATGACAGTGATTTGCGGAGTACTTGGCACGATTGTTGGCCTAGTGATTTACCAGCACTTTATACAATTTATCGATAAACTCGCGATCCTACTTCCGCCTCTGATAGGACCAGTGATCGCTCATTTCTACATCGTGAAGAAGCGCAATTTCAACGTGGATAAATTGGATGATCAGCCTAAATGGAACGTCGCTGCTTTGCTTGCTTATGCGATTGGAGCCAGCAGCAAATGGTGGCTTGTGCAGGATCTAATTGTTTCTTCACTTGCGGGCTTACTGGTCTCTATCTTTGCTTACCTAGTCCTCTATTATGGTGCTTCAATATTGAGAGGAAAGCTTGGGCATTCAAGCCTTTCAGATTAACAGCGACCTCTTAATGATCATTTAGGTATGAGGAAAAAGTGCTTAGGCGAAGAACGTAATTCGTCTAAGCATACTTTTACTACACCGACAAATCGACCCTAATAGCTGCCTCAGCTCTGTATGGCTTTAATCCTCGCCAAAGAATTAACGCGGCCAAAATACTAGAGCTAAACGCCATCAATGACACCGAATTGACTAACTTCAGCTCATCTTGGAAAACGTAATCTGTTAGCACCCCAGTAATAGTAGGTGATAATCCGATACCTATGACATTGAGCAGAAAGAAATAGCATCCAGAAACGACCCCCCGCAAACGATTTGGCGTTACCTGCTGTAAAGCGGCAGCGGCCGAACCAAAACCTAAGCATGAAAATAAAACTAAAGGACAGAAAACCATGAAGAGTGTGGATAGCGAATCCATAAAAGGTAATGACAGTGCAAAAGGGATACCGCATAGCGCTGCAACAATACCAACTCTCATACCATTATCTAGATAGCCTGACTTAAGTAGTCGATCAGACATAAATCCGCCTAACAAGAGCCCGATGGTTCCAAAGGTTAAGACTATTATTCCGATTGATGCGCCAGACTCGCCAACAGGTAAGCCATAACTTCTTACTAAAATATGCGGCCCCCAGACAAACAATACATTGGAGGATACGCCTAATAGGGCGAAACCAAAAAAGTGAGAGAGGTAGACTTTCCAGCGCTGCCCAATATAGGCGAACGCCTCCTTCAGCGACACCACCTCAGGATCACCCTCTACATTGTCTAACTTTTGTTCACGCCGCTCGGGTTCCCTGACAGTGTACATAAGCGCTGCAACCAAAAGCCCCGGAAGACCGACAATGAAAAAAGGTGCCTGCCAAGATCTTATTGTCCCAATGAGAGGAAGAACGATCTCTGGAGAGCTGCTAACACTCTGTACCACTAGCCCACCCACAATTAAAGCTAGGCCAACCCCAACAAATGCGCCTGCGGTATATACGCTTAAGGCTCTGCCCAGCTTTTTTGGTGGAAACAGATCTGCAATCATAGAATAGGCTGCAGGCGATAGGGCCGCCTCGCCAACACCTACGCCAATACGAGCGACGAACAAAGACCCAAATCCTCGCGCCATACCGCAGAGCGCCGTCATACAACTCCACAGAGTGATGCCAGCTACGATCAAATTCCTACGATTAACTCGATCGGCCAATCGGCCAATGGGAATACCCAAAAAAGTATAAAAAATAACAAAAGCAAAACCTATTAAGATACTAACGCCAGTATCGCTTAAATTAAAATCCTGCTTAATAGGCTCAATTAAAAGAGTCAAAATAAAACGATCAACAAAAGAAAAAGTATAGGCGACAAAAAGTAAACCCACGGTATACCAAGCTGCCGGCTCAGAAGGCCAAGAAGACTTTGTCTGCTCATTACTGAGTGGATTACTACTAAGGTTCATTTAAGTGCCTCTTTAGGATAAAAGT